>JANXNO010000134.1 GCA_025354075.1 Burkholderiales bacterium
TTTTGCTGCACCTGAAGCTCCGGCGCGAACTTGTCACGCGCGAGTTGCCGGAAGCGCTCAACCTGCACTTTAAGCTGCGTGACGCGCTCACCTTGCGCGCTGATTTCGCGGTCCAGTTGTGCAGCCTCCGCCTCGTGTGCCTTGATGCGCGCTGCGAGTTGAACTTGTTGCGCGCTGAGCAGCGCTTGCGCCTGTTTGCGCTCGCCGGTGACTGCGGCGCGGCGCGCATCAGCGTCACGTGCACCTGCGGCAAAAACAGCCTCGCCGCTGGCCGTACGCTCGGTAGAAATGGTCGCCAGACGCTGGCCCGCCTTCACCATATCACCCGCCTTTACATCCACGCTGACCAACATGCCAGCCTCAGTGGCGGCTACCAACACCGGGTCGTTGGCATACGCAAGCACGGCGGATGCGCGGGCTTTGCGCGTGTATTGCGCAGTGCCGAGGAACGCAACAAATCCCACAGCGAGTAGGACGCCGACGACAGCAAACCATCGCGCGGCGCGCGGCGTGGAGACAACCAATTCGCCCCATGCGCGCTCTCGTTGGTGCGCTATGGCCTCCTTGCGATACAGGCTACCCGGCACGCGCGGCGCATCCTCCGCCCGCCGTCCGGTAACGCGACGTTCTTCCGTGTCCGGCACTACATCACCGCGCCGATATACCAAGGCACGAATTCGTCCGCGCCGTAACCCCATCGCTCGCTCTTGCTAGCGCTGCCCGATGCAGTTGCCAGAATCATGTCAAAGATCTCGCGGCCCTTGTCGGCAATCGCGACACCACTGTCGACGATGTCGCCGCAGTTGATGTCAATATCTTCCTCCTGCCTCACCCACAGCGCGTTGTTGGTGGAGAGCTTGAGTGACGGCGAAGGCTTGCACCCGTAAGCCGAGCCACGTCCGGTGGTGAAGCAAATCAGGTTCGCGCCGCCCGCGACTTGCCCTGTCGCGCTCACCGGATCGTAGCCCGGCGTGTCCATATAAACGAACCCATGCTTGTCCACCGCCTGAGCATATTCGTACACGTCCACCAGCGGCGTGGTGCCGCCTTTGGCCACCGCGCCGAGTGACTTTTCGAGGATCGTAGTGAGCCCGCCGGCCTTGTTGCCAGGGCTCGGGTTATTGTTCATTTCACCCTTGAGGCGCTCGGTGTATTCCTCCCACCACTTGATGCGGGTGACCAGTTTTTCGCCAACTTCTCGGTTGACCGCGCGGCGCGTCAGCAGATGTTCCGCGCCGTAAATTTCTGGCGTTTCCGAGAGGATGGCAGTGCCGCCGTGCGCCACCAGCAAGTCCACCGCAGCGCCCAGCGCGGGGTTAGCGCTGATGCCGCTGTAGCCGTCGCTGCCGCCACATTGCAGGCCGATGGTGATGTGCGATGCGGGCACTGATTCGCGCGTGACTTTGTTGGCGTCATCAAGCATCGATTTGACGAGGTCAATGCCCTTGGCAACCGCTTTGCCTGTGCCACCCACATCCTGCATGTTGAAGCTATGAAGCTTCGGCCCATCGTCCAAACCCTCAGCCGCTTTGAACGAGCTGATTTGGTTCGCCTCACAGCCCAATCCAATCACCAGCACCGAATGAAAGTTCACGTGCCGCGCGTAACCGGCGAGCGTACGGCGCAACAACGTCATGCCTTCACCATGCACGTCCATGCCGCAGCCGACCGAGTGCGTCACGGCGACGACGCCGTCCACATTCGGATAATCTTTCAACGCATCACCGCGAAAGTGATCGGCGATTAACTTGCACACTGTTGCCGAGCAATTCACTGTGGACAACAGCCCGATGTAATTGCGCGTCGCGACGCGACCATCCGCACGCTTGATACCCATGAACGTCGCCTGCGGCGTCGCGGCAACGACGGGCCGCACGTCGACACCAAACGCATAGTCCCGCTCAAATGAATCACCCATCGCGAGGTTGTTCACATGCACGTGCTCGCCAGCGGCGATGGCCTTGCTGGCGAAGCCGATGATCTGGTTGTAACGGCGCACCGGTGCGCCAAGCGCTATGGCATGCGTGGCCACTTTATGCCCCGGCGGCACCATGCCTTTGACTGTAACGCCCTCGGTTTGCAGTTGCGTGCCACCGATCAATTGCGCGCGGGCGATCACCACGTCGTCGTTCGG
>JANXNO010000180.1 GCA_025354075.1 Burkholderiales bacterium
TTGGCTCGTCCCGTTGCTGCTGTTTTCGAGCGCACCGGACTCGGCGTTTGCGGCTGACAACACAAGCGGCACCGCCAGCTTCAAATCGTATTCAAGCACGCTGAAATATGGCTGGTTGGTTCGCAGCCCCGACCAAATGGACGCGAGCAAAATCACGCTGCGCCTCTTCCTTTCGAGCGCCGACATCGGTACCAAAATGATGGCATGCACCACGTTGTCATGCGCAAACCTTGCACTCGAAGACGGCCTGCAAGTGGAATACAGCGACGCGCGTCATTTGGGTTATGCAGTCAAACTCAATGCTCAGCGTGTGCAATATTCCGGCGGCACGGACGGCGGCGCGTTCAAGCTCAGCATCAACAAGCCTGAACGCCTTGCGGGCACACTGCGCATCGATGACAGCGCGGTGGGAGGCGCCAAGGTCAACGTCGATTTCGACCTTACGCTGATGAACACGTTTAAGACCGCATGGTGAAAGTCGACGACGCAGGCGCTGCGGTGCACCGACGAAATCATCACCGTTAACTGCACTAAATTGCAACGGAATGACTGACAGCTTTTTTCTACAAGTCCTGTCATGCTGGGCCTAACAGCTTATTTAGCGCTTTATCGACTTGTGGGTCAATTTGCTATTAGGCCCAATTTAAACAACGATCTAACGGGAAAGCTGTAAGGCACATAGCGAATTCTGACAAGCAAAACCATCGCGCAATTTGTTCAGGACACGCTACGAGCAGGTTCAGGCCTGTTGGAGCCGCTCTGCCGCGACCTGCGCGCATTCTTGGTGGTGGTCGCGGCAGCGCTGCTCCTACAAAAAAGAACCCGACTAGTTCGACTCCAGCAATTTCAAATGCTGCTGCAACTGCGCCCATGCGGGCGTTGAGCGCTGCGTGGCATGCACAACATTGAGCAGCCGGGGCGCATCCAGTCCACGTTCGAACGTGTGGGTGATCGTGAGTTCTGCGGCGGCGTAGTGATTGCTTTCGAGCGACATTTGCAACAATCGCTGTGCGGCCAGCGTGACGCGCCCGCGGTAATGCGCACGCCTGCTCTGCGCCCAATCGTCATCGATGCCAAACAGGCAATCACCGCGATAAACATCAAACAATCGCGTGATGTAGTGCGTGCGCTGCATTTCGCTCGCGGTACGCTCCGGCATCGCGTCGAGATGTGCCTCCAGGGCCGCCACATCGGTCCACACTTTGTCGGCATTGAGGTGCAGCCAGCCGTTACGGCGCTCGATCAAATCGGTCTCGTTGTACACACGCCGCAATCGCAGTAACGTCACACTCAACGAATTTTCGGCCTGATCGCCGTCCTGCTCGGGCCACAGCGCGTCGGTGGCGGAGGCGACGGGCACACCGTGTGTCCCGTTCGCAGCGATCAGCATCAACAGGCTCAACGGACGGTTTGACGCCTTGCTGCTGCCGCGCGCATCGGCGTCCAGCCCCACGCTGCGAAAGCCGCCAAAGCAGCGCAAACTCATTGCCCACGGCCAGTGCTCGTCAGCCCAAGATGGTGGCGACACGGGGAATTCACGAAGTGCTGTCAACACAAAATCTTTTTCAATCCCCAGGCGAAGTGCCAGCGCACAGACGGCGCCACGCGCGACCGGTGCGGTGTAGAAAAAATTCAGCGCTGGAACGTTGCGGACCGCTGCCAGGCCGGAGCGCAAAAGGCAGGCGACGGGCTCGCCGAGCGCTCCCTGCTGATGAAGTGACAACGCGCTCGAAAGCTCCGCGTAACCCTGATAAATGGCCGCGTGCGCCGTGTGTGCATGCTCCACGCACTGCGCGAAGGTCATGCTGGCCTGCGTGTAGTCACCCCTGAACAGATAAACGCGGCTGGCCCCCATTCGGTAAACCGTGGCGATGCTTGGAGGGCAATCCGCTGCTTCAAGATCGCGCAACGTATGCGTCGCGTGTAGCAACGCACGATCAGGATCGTGCTGCAGCGTAGCCACCACGCCAGCAAGCGTGTTGTAAATCACCCGCTCCATCGGCCGCCGGGCGTGCATGGCGTTGAGCATGGCGCGCAAGGCGTGCTCGGCTGCGTCTGCATCTTTCAGCTGTATGGCCCGCTCAGCCGTAAAGCGGGCACGTCGAAAACTCATGAGCGAAAGCGGTGCGGCACTCAAATAATCATCCAGCGCACGGAGCGCATCGGGCACGCGTGCGTTATCGCCGCTGAAAAACAGGTGTTGCGCCCAGGAACTGAGCCACACAGCATGCAAATAATGCACGCCAGGCGCAACCACCTTTGCCTGATCGAGGGCTGTCGTCATGCGACCATGGAGCGCCTGTGCAGCAGCCGGATTTTTCGTCATTTGCAGCCACGGCAGCAGGGCAGCTGCTGCCAGCATGAGCTGTGTTGAGTCGATTGTATGGGGCAGGTTCAACAACGATTCAAGATGCTGCCCTAACGGAGCCAGCGTAGCGCTGTCGTCGCCGCGTAGCAGCGCACGTGCCACTGCACCGGTCGCACGCATCAAACCAACATCAACGCCGCCGTCGCGCGCGAGCTCAACGTCAAGCGTGATCGCCGCGTTTGCCGCATCGAACCGCTTGATCCACGATTGCCAACCCGCAAACCGGCTCCAGTCGATCAGCATGTAGGCCATCGCGCTTGACGCCAGCGCCAGTTGCAACACGACATCAACGCCGCCCTCGGCCTGCCGCGCGGCGTCGTCGAACGCGTCGAGCACATCCAGTGGATCGCCCGACATAATTTTGCGCGTGACGTGCTGCCACGACACGGTATGCGTATGCGTATGCGTATGTGGGTGCGACGCGATAGAAAGTGTCATTCAATCGATCAAAGAATACGCCGCGCAACACGGCGAAGGGGTCGTGGGTAGCGGTACGCCAGCGCGCGGGCAATACGATTGACCACACGACGCATGGGCGCTGCCGACATCATTTTGGTCATCAGTTTGCTGCCGAAATAGCCATCACGCTTTGTAATCCAGTTGTAAGGACAACCACCGTATTGTCCCAAAGTTATGCCCTGCCTGGCTAGCGTAATTGCGCTAATTTTGCGGGTGTCTCGCCACGTTGTAAATGACCGTTGGCAGTGAACACCGATACCTTTCATCTTGAATTGACGGAATTCCGTCGCTCGACGTGACACACTGATCGCCATGAAATCTCGTCAACGGTTAAGTTTATTTTTCGTCGCATGCCTCCTGCTTCTGTCAGACACGCTGCACGCGGGCAATCCTGTAAATCCGATTTTGTTCGTAACGCAGGTGCCGATTCCGGAAGAAGTGAACACGCGGGACGTGACGCAGAGCTTCATGTCGATCACCTCGCCGTTCAGCAATCATCTGGCCGACACGCTGCATGCGGGGCGTGGTGGGTCGTTGTTTGTGCGCTTTGCCAACGCGCAGGTGGTGGACTTGCTGGCGGTTGCAGACTGGAGCGCAATCCCCGGTGGCAAGCCCGCAGCAGACGCCATGGCGGTGCGAAATCCTGCGGTGAACTGGACCGCAAGCAAAGCGATTTTTAGCATGACCACCGGCAAGCCGAGCGGGCCTGCGGACACGACTCAATACGCATTTCAGCTCTACGAAATCACGCTTCCAACGCAGGCGCAGCTCGCAGCAAACGTCAAACCGACGTTAACGAAAGTGGCGAATCAACCTGCCTATAACAATGTCTTCCCAACATACGCGCAGGGCGGAAAAATCGTTTTTGCAAGCGATCGCCCGTACAACGGACAGTTACATCTCACACAACGCGAAGAGTATTTGAGTCTGCCGACGGTGAGTGGACTGTGGGCGCTTGATCCGACCAACGCGAGCACACTCAAGCTACTGCATCATGCGCCGAGTGGTGCGTTCTATCCATTCGTCGACAGCGCCGGACGCGTGATTTTTACCAATTGGGATCACCTTTCGCGCGACACCCAGAGCGTGACCGACTCGCGCCCGCCTGATCCAACATTCAGCGAGACGTTCGCGCAGACGACCAATGGTTCGGGCAACTTCACGGACGAGACGGCAGGCGCTGCGTTCATGCAGGTCACCGCGATGGCGGCCAACACCTGGGACGTTTTTCCCGAACCGCGTAATTTTGATCGCAAAACCTTGCACGATTTTTTTCCACTGACCGCCACCACGTCCTACCTGAACGGAAACGCCTTCAATCTGTTCATGCCGTGGATGATCAACATTGACGGCACGGGTGGCGAATTGCTGAACCATGTCGGGCGCCACGAGGTCGGTACAGGCGGTAGTTTCACGCGCAGCTTTAACACCGATGCCAATCTCTCCGACTTCAATCCTTCGCTTGCGCCGTCCGCAACCAACGGCAACTACGCGATCCACAATTTTTTCACCAGCTTTTTCGCACCGCGCGAAGACCCTTTGCAACCCGGCGTTTTCTTTGGCGCAGATGGCCCTGACCTAGGCACGCACGGCGCCGGTCGCATCACGAAGCTCGCTGGTGGCGGTGTCGGTGCGAACCCCGACAACATGCTGGTGACCTATGTCACCAACGCCGCAGGCGCGCCGGGCGTGAAGGGTGGCATGAATATCCCGCCGTCCGGCCTCTCGCCGTCACCGGTGGATCTTGACCTCTACCGCACGCCGATACCGCTGGCCGATGGCAATTTAATCGCGTCCCACGTGGCTGTGCGACAGACCGACTACAACACAGGGAGCGTCAGCAATCCTATACCGGTGTTGGGCTATAGCTTTCGCCTGCGTTCGTTGAAACCGCCGGTCGTTGTTGGTGGTTTTTACAGCAATGACGTCACGCTAACGGCGGGTATCACGATCAATACGAGCTACTACGTCGGCCCGACGCTTGTGAGTTACAACGGCCCGGCGTGGGAGTTGGATCCAACCGAAATTGTCGCGCGCACCGAGCCTGCCATGCCGGGCGCAGCGACGATCCACGCCATCACCTCCGCTCAGTTTGCAGCCGCCAACGTTCACATCCCGACCTTTCAAAACTATCTGAACGCGAACAACGCCGCGCTCGCGGTGAGCTTTGACGTGACCAAACGTGACCAGCACGACAAGCAGCAGCCGTACAACCTGCGCGTGTCGTGGTCAGGCCATCAAACCATTAAGCCCGGCACGCTGACCACGGCTGGCTCACCTGGTGTGCCCTACGACATCGCCTGGATGCGATTTTTTCAGGCCGATTTGCGGCGCGGTTATGCGTTGACTGGCAGTACGCCGCTGCCTAGCCGCCGCGTGGTCGCCACGGCCTTGCACGACACGATGGCAATGAATGTGCAAACCACAGGCGCACCCGCAGGGTCGGTGCGCATTGGCGACGACGGTTCGGTCGCGGCGATTTTGCCTGCCGGGAAAGCGATCACGTGGGACATGCTCGCCAACGACAACGCAAAAACAAGTCAGGTCAAAGAACGATTTTGGGTGACCTTTCAACGCGGCGAAATTCGCACCTGCGCCAACTGTCACGGCATCAACACCGCCGACCAGGCGGGCAGCGGGTCCCCTTCAAATCCGCCTGCTGCGTTGGCCGCGCTGCTCGCTTACTGGAAAAGCAGCAACCCTTCCGGCAGCATGCAGTTTGCGCAGTCGGTGATGAGCACCTTCAAATACGCGGCCTACGCCACACTCAGCGTCACCCGCACCGGCGGAAGCACCGGGCCTGTGAGTGTGAACTTTGTGACGAGCAACGGAAGTGCAATTGCCGGCGCCGACTACACGGCAATCAGCGGTGCACTCACCTGGGCTGACGGCGATTCGACGGCAAAAACCATCAACGTGCCGCTGTTGAACAACCCCGTCGTTGCCCCCGATAAAACGCTAAACGTCACACTCGCTGCGCCAACGTTCGGCACGCTCGGCGCGATCACGGTCGACACCGTCACGCTTGCCGAACCGCCCTTCCCTAGCCCGCGTCTGGATGTCGACGCCGACGGCAAATACAACCCATTAACCGACGGCGCGTTGATCCTGCGTTATCTGTTCGGACTGATCGACACCAGCAACACCGCCAGCGTTGCCAACGTAACAGGCGCGGGCGCCAAGCGAAATGTG
>JANXNO010000296.1 GCA_025354075.1 Burkholderiales bacterium
GTCTTGTTCATTTCCAGCATCTCGTCCCATGCCCAAAACGCGCGCGGCATCGTGGCTTTTTTGCTCGCGGCAATGGCTTTGGGTGACAACGCGTTGAACGAAATGCCGGGCGGCATCATCAGCCCTTTTTGAGACCCGGCAATGCTTACGTCCGCGCCCCACGCATCATGTTTGTACTCCGCGCTGCCGAGGCCAGAGACCGTGTCGACCAGCAGCAACGCTGGATGCCCCGCGCGGTCAATCGCGTCGCGCACAGCCTTGATGTTGCTGGTCACACCAGTGGACGTTTCGTTATGAACCACGCACACCGCTTTGATCACATGCGCCGTGTCTGCGCGCAATCGCGCCTCGATCAAATCGCTCTGCACACCCCTGCGCCAGCCTTCAACACCGGGCAGTCCAATGAACTCAGTCTTCAGCCCCAGACTGTCCGCAATCTTCTTCCACAGCGCGGCAAACTGCCCCGTTTCGTACATCAACACATGGTCGCCGATGGACAGCGTGTTGACCAGCGCCGCCTCCCATGCGCCCGTGCCAGATGACGGATAAATGATCACCGGATGCTGTGTCTGAAAAATCTTCTTGATGCCCGCAAGCACCGTCAGTCCGAGCGGCCCAAACTCCGGCCCGCGATGGTCAATCGTGGGCATCGAAAACGCCCGCGAAATGCGATCCGGCACCGGCGACGGACCGGGAATAGACAATTGATGACGGCCAGCGGGGTGAAAATTCAGTTTGAGCATGGGTGTTCCTCCTTCGAACAGGGTGCGAAGGATAATACGGCGGCAGTCGCCATGCGCTTGATGCGCGTCAATTTCGCTCATACTGCACCCTCTCCCCTGAGAAGCAAAAGCCAACCCTCATTGAACCGAACATGACTGACTTCGCCGCCACGCTACGCAAACACACCCAAGGCGAAGTCCTCTTCTCCGACGCGGACCGCGCCCGCTACGCCACCGACGCATCGATCTACCAGCAAATCCCGGTCGGTGTGTTCGTCCCGAAAACCGCTGACGACATCAAGAACGCCATCGACATCGCACGCGACGCGAAGGTGCCGGTGCTTGCACGAGGCGGTGGCACCAGTCAGTGCGGGCAAACCACGGGCGTCGCATTGGTCATCGACGACAGCAAATACTTCCGCAATGTCATCGAGTTTGATGCTGCGAAACGCACCGTCAAAGTTGAACCCGGCATGGTGCTCGATCACCTCAACGCGTTCCTGAAACCGCATGGTCTGTGGTTCCCGGTCGATGTGTCCACCAGCGCGCAGGCCACGCTCGGCGGCATGGCCGGTAACAATTCCTGTGGCTCGCGCTCGATTGCTTACGGCAACATGGTTCACAACGTACTCGGCGCGGATGTGTGGCTGGCGGATGGCAGCGTGGCCACGTTTGGCTCGCTGGATTCGGCAAAAGGTCGAGCTAAGCAAATTGGCGAGCTTGGGCTGGCTTTAGCGACCGAACATCGCGCCGAGATAGAGCGCGTGTGGCCCAAAGTATTGCGTCGCGTCGGCGGCTACAACCTTGACATCTTCTGCAACCAGAACGAGCGACCTTACACTGCGGACGGCAGCGTCAATCTTGCGCATCTTCTTGTTGGATCGGAAGGCACGCTTGCGTTCACTAAGTCGCTGACGTTGGCGCTGTTGCCGCTGCCAAAAAGCAAAGTGCTTGGCGTTGTCAACTTCCCGACGTTTCATCAGGCGATGGATACGGCGCAACATATCGTCAAGCTCGGCCCGACTGCCGTCGAGCTGGTTGACCGCACAATGATCGAGTTGTCGCTCACGAACCCGGCGTTCGCGTCAACGATTCGCACCGCGCTGGTCGGCTCGCCTGATGCGATTTTGCTGGTGGAATTTTCCGGCGATGACAGGGACGTGCTGAAGCACAAACTGCAACAACTCATCGAGCTGATTGACACACTTGGTTTGCCCGACGCTGTTGTCTCGATGACCGAGGATGCGCCGCAAAAAAACCTGTGGGACGTGCGCAAAGCCGGGCTCAACATCATGATGAGCTTGAAGGGCGACGGCAAGCCGGTGAGCTTCATTGAAGACTGTGCAGTGCCGCTGGAAAGTCTTGCCGAATACACTGCCAATCTCACTGAAGTTTTCGCAAAGCACGGCACCCGTGGCACCTGGTACGCACATGCCAGCGTCGGCACACTGCATGTGCGTCCGATCCTCGACATGCGCCGAGGCGACGCGACGAAGATGCGCGCCATCGCCGAAGAAGCGAGCGCCCTAGTTCGTAAATTCAAGGGCGCTTACAGCGGCGAGCATGGCGACGGCCTGTGTCGCGGCGAATGGATTGAGTGGCAATTCGGCGTGGCAATCACCGGCGCGTTTCGCCAGATCAAGCAGGCGTTTGACCCGGACAATCTGTTCAATCCTGGCAAGATGGTTGATCCGCGGAAGATGGATGACACGTCCCTGTTCCGCTTTCCTCCGAGCTACAAAACCATTCCAATCAAAACCGCACTTGACTGGCGCACATGGGACGTACAGAACGATCCGGTGACGGAAGCGACTACCGCGCCAGGCACCGGTGGTGACGCGTCCGAGGGCTTCGGCAAAGCCGTCGAAATGTGCAACAACAACGGTCACTGCCGCAAGTTCGACGCTGGCACCATGTGCCCAAGCTACCGCGTCACGCGCGACGAGTCCGCCAGCACACGCGGTCGTGCGAACACGTTGCGCATGGCGGTTTCCGGTCAACTTGGCAGCGACGGAATCGCATCCGAGGAAGTGCACGAGGCGCTAGAACTGTGCGTCAGTTGCAAGGGCTGCAAACGCGATTGTCCGACCGGTGTCGACATGGCCAAGATGAAGATTGAGCACTTGTATCAATATAAACTGAAGCACGGTTTTTCAATCAAGGACAACATGATTGCGCGACTGCCAGTCACGGCAGGATTCGCCGCGAAGTGGCCGAACGTATTCAATCTGCGCAACCGAAAACCGTGGCTCGCACGACTCGCCGAGCGCCTGTTCGGCATCTCGGCGAAGCGCTCGCTGCCGGAATGGCGTAGCGATACGGTGTGGTCGCGATTAGCGGCAAAACCTGTGGGTCCAACATTGGTCAGTGAAAAAGCTTTGCTCGCCGCGCAGGCGCGCGGCGAGCCGTGCGTGGTGCTGTTTGTGGACACATTCAACGGCGCATTCGAACGCGAAAATGTAGACGCCGCGATTGCCGTTTTAGGCGCTGCCGGTTACGCCGTTCACATCCCGCGCTGGGCCGTGCAAGGTGATCGCGACGACCGCAACCTCTGCTGCGGTCGCACCTTCCTCGCGGTCGGGATGATCGACGAGGCGCGACGACAGGCTGAATATTTGCTGTCTGCACTGGTACCGTTTGCACAGGCGAACATCAGCATCGTCAGCCTCGAACCGAGTTGCGTGTTCACGATGAAAGATGAGATGCTTGCGATGCGTTTGGGTGACGACGCTCAGGTTGTCGCCGACCATGCCATGATGATCGAAACGTTTCTCGAACGCGAAGCAAAAACGGGCAAACTCAACGGCTTACGAAGCAAGCTCAAGCCCGCCACGTCGACTATCCTGGTTCACGGCCACTGCCACCAAAAAGCGTTTGCCGAAATCACTCCCACGCTCGCATTGTTATCGCTAATCCCCGACGCAAAACCTAGCCTCATTGAGTCCTCCTGCTGCGGTATGGCAGGTGCGTTTGGCTATGACGCGAAGCACTTCGACGTATCGATGCAAATGGCAGAACTCTCACTGCTACCCGCCATCCGAAACGCGCCAGACGCAATCATTGTGGCGGACGGCACCAGTTGCCGGCACCAGATTTACGACGGTGCCGCGCGAGAGGCAAAACACGCAATGCGCGTGCTGGCCGATCACCTGATCGTGGCCTAACGCCGCACCAGATGCACCCTCGATTTAGCCGCACGTTTGGCCTCGTACATGGCAGTGTCCGCCAGACGAATCAGCTCAACTGAGTTAACGGGCGCAGGCGGGCATTGCGCAGTGCCGATGGATGCTGATATTTGCAGTTGCGTGTCGCTAATCATGTAAGGCATTTTGAGTACTTCCATGATGCACGCCGCGAATTCCGCGAGCGATTGTTGCGATATTTCGTCCTCGATGAGCAGCACAAATTCGTCGCCGCCGATGCGTGCAACGGTGGCGGCACCGTGCGCTATATCGTTCAGTCTACGCGCCACTTCACACAACACGTCGTCGCCCACCGCGTGACCATATGCGTCATTGATCGGCTTGAAGCCGTCCAGATCAATGAGTAACAGCGTTAACCGACTGTCTGGGTTTTGCAGGGCTCGTTCAATTCGCTCGGTTAACGCGCGACGATTGCTGAGGCCAGTGAGCGGATCTCGCATCGCGATTTGCAGCAATCGGGCCTCCGCTAGCGTCCGCGCGGTGATGTCCTGAACCAGCGACATGATTGAGCTGACTCTGCCGCTCGCGTCGGTGAGTGCGGAATTGAACCATTCGCTGTGAACCGTTGCGCCCGATGCATGCCGCAAGGCGACCTCCACGCGATTTCGGGTCTCGGCACCCGACTGTAAGCGTGCAAGTGCAGACGCCAGAGGCGTTAATGCCTCGCGGAGTGCCAGCACATCAAGCACTGGGACACCGAGCACAGGATCAACATCGAGGCCAATGAGGCTGCGAAATTGCGTCGAACAGCTTGAAACATTCAACCTGTTGTCGAGCTCAAGCATCGCCAGCGGGCTGTTATCGATGTGTGAGGTAAGCCGTTCATTTGCGGCGCGTAGCGCCTCGGCGTCAGTTTTTAATTCGTGTACCGGCATCGAGACCAACACGCTGCCATTGACCTGCCCAGCGCTGTCCCGCCACGGCGAAAGCGAGACGGTGATCCATCTGCTGCCGAGTCCACCGATTTGTGACAGTCGCACGTAGGTCACGGTTTCGCCTGCATGGACACGATGAAAATACGGCTCCAGTTCGCGCATCTGCGCGTCGTCGTGCAAATCAAACAGTGAACGACCGATCAGATTTTCTTGTGTCGCAGCACATGCTTTCGCGTAATGCGCATTCACGTAGAGCAGGCGATAGTTGCGATCCACGACGGAGATATTTGCGCCTAGCGTGCTGTTCGTCAGCAGGCCAATAGCCGCGGCTGACAGAGCGCCGGGTATCGCGTTGGCATCTGTCACATCATCAGGGTAGGACATAGGCTCATTAACGCACATTCAGGTCCGCCTCGAAGTGGGTCGCCCCGAAACGGCCCCACCTAAACGCAGGTGAAATAGATCGTACCCTGGCGCGCGATGTGTTTATTGGATAGCGATCATCACGTGCGGCTCACGCAGAGCGTCAATGGCGTACGGGTGCGAATCGTCATCATCAGCTTTGTCGGTAAAAGCTCACTCAAAAACAGCGTAGATAGCATTTAATTAATAAGTCGACTTTTATGGATTACCTTAGCTAGCCCATGTAAAACGGCGCTTTCACCATTAAGCTATATCAGGTATTGACGCAAAGATTACGATTTTTTGTCAGCCTGCTGACTTTGAACGGGGTGAGGTTGATGTGATGAGCGCGTTATGACCGGGCTCACGCCGCGCTGCACATCAAGCCTCCTCCAGCAAACCCTTTTTGCGCAACATCGGCTCGACTTTTGCCGCACGTCCGCGAAACGCGGCGTAACCGTCGCGCGGTTCAATCGTATTACCGGCTGAATACACGTAGCGATGCAGCCGCGCGGCGGTGGTCGCGTCGAACGGATCGCCCGCTTCCACGAATGCATCAAAGGCATCCGCATCCAGCACTTCAGCCCACATGTAGACGTAGTAGCCCGCTGCATAACTGTCGCCTGCGAACAGATGTCGAAAGTGGGTCAACCGGTGATTCATCGGAATAGCGGCGGGCATGCCGAGACGAGTCAGCTCTGCCTTTTCGAACGCTACAACATCAAATTCTTCATAGTCGGTGACGGCATGTACCGCCATGTCGACCAAGGCACTAGACGTGTATTGCACCGTCTCATAGCCTTTGTTAAACAGGCGCGCAGCTTCAATTCTTTCGCGTAGAACGGCGGGAATCGACGCGCCGGTTTTAAAGTGCTTGGCGTGCTTGTCTAGCACCACGGATTCAAGCGCCCAGTGCTCGAATAATTGCGACGGCAATTCGACGTAATCCTGCAAGACGTTTGTGCCAGAGAGGCGTTCGAACGTGACGTTCGACAACAGACCGTGCAGGCCGTGACCGAACTCGTGAAACAGCGTGCGGACATCGTCAAGACTTAGCAGCGTCGGCTCACCGGCAGGTGCCTTGGCGAAATTGTTGTGATTGGCGATGATCGGAATTACGTCAGACCCCGACATACGCGACTGCCAGCGATACGCGCTCATCCAGGCGCCGCCGCTCTTCGAGGCACGCGCGAAGTTATCGCTCAAAAATATTCCGACCACCGCACCGCTGGCGTCTTTCACTTCGAAGGTGCGCACGTCTGGGTGGTACATCGGCACGCCCATCTTCTCTTCAAACGAGAGCCCGAACAACTTGCCTGCGCAGTCAAACATCGCGCCGATCATGGCGTTCAGTTCGAAGTACGGTTTGGTTTCGGCGTCATCGAGTTGGTAGCGCGTCTGGCGAACTTTTTCAGCGTAAAAACGCCAGTCCCATTGCTCGATGGCGTGCGTGCTCCCGGTCGCCAGCGCGGTTGCCTTGATCGCGTCAAGCTCGGCCAAGGCACGCTGTTTGGCGGGTTCCCACACTTTGCTCAGCAAGTTCTGCACGGCCGCCGGCTTGCCGGCCATGCGATCAACGAGTGCGTAGTCCGCAAACGTTACGTAGCCATGCAGGTTGCCCTGCTCCAGCCGCAACTGCAAAATTTCAACCGCAATCGGCCGGTTGTCGCTAGCACCTGTGTGCTCACCCCGCGCGAGCCACGCCCGGAGCGCCTGTTCGCGCAAATCGCGGCGCTCGGAAAAGGTCAGAAACGGCATCAGCAGCGAACGCGACAGCGTAATGACGTGAGCGTCTTTGATATCGCGCGCCTCCGCAGCTTCTTTCGCTGCGTTGCGAAGGAACGCAGGCAAGCCTGCGAGATCAGCCTCATTTGTCAGCAGCAATTGATAACTCGCCTCATCAGCCAGCACATTCTGCGAAAACTGCGTGGTAAGTTCGGCCAGCCTGGCGACGACTTGCGCGTAGCGCGATTTCGCAGCATCCGCGAGGTTCGCGCCAGCGCGCACGAAGTCCAGATGCACGCGATCCAGAAGACGCTGTTGCTCATGCGAAAGCCCGAGCGCGTCAGCCTGAGAGTAAATCGCCTTGATGCGGGCGAATAGCGCCGCATTCATGTAAATCGCGCTGTTGTGCTCGGCCAGTTTTGGCGCGATTTCCAGTTCCACTTTTTGCAGTGCGGGGGATGTTTCTGCAGCTGCGAGGTTGAAGAACAACTCGCGCACGCGCGCGAGCAATCGACCACTGCGGTCAAACGCGGACAGCGTATTGTTGAACGTTGGCGCGTCGGTTGCAGCGGCAAGCGCATCGATTTCGCTTCGATGTTCGGCGAGCGCAGCGGCAAATGCCGACAGGAAATGCTCGGCGCGAACGAGCGCAAACGGTGGCAGGGCGTACGGTGTGGCCCAATTTTCAAGGAGAGGATTTCTGCTCATGATGTGGCTTCAAGACGGAACACGTTGATCAGCCATTGTAGGAGTGGCTCCGGCCGCGCATCCTTTGCAGCCAGGGGTGCGACGACAAATTCAAAGCGGTGGCCTATTCCGTCGCCGCCGCTGCACCAGCACTGCGCCCCTTGTGCCACAACACATCTGGCTGCCCGTTGACGCGGTTTAGCACGCGCGACAGCACGAACGCCATATCGCTTAGGCGATTGAGATACACGCGTGATGGCAGCGACACGTCGGCAACGTCTGCCAATGCAACCAACGTCCGCTCAGCGCGTCGCCCCACGGTGCGCACCAGATGCGCATAAGCTGCGGCCCGCGATCCGCCCGGCAGGATGAAATCCTTGAGCATCGGCAAATCCTCGTTGAGTGATTCCGTCAGCGCTTCGAGCCGTTCAACGTGAACATCGGTGATGGCGAAATAGCCAGGGATCGACATCTCGCCGCCCAGATCAAACAGATCATGTTGTACATCAGTCAAAGACGCGCGCAGCGCGTCCGGCAAGGGTTCAGTGAGCAACAATCCAACGAAGCAATTCAGCTCGTCAATGTCGCCAAGCGCTGCCACACGCGGATGGCTTTTTGCAATACGGGAACCATCACCCAACCCGGTGGTGCCGGCGTCGCCCGTTTTCGTTGTAATCTTGGATAAACGATGACCCATGGCGTGCCCATAACCTGTGCTTTGATTAATAAATGAGTGTAGAAGAATCGTTTGTACGGCTGGAGACAATTGGCGCGGTGGCGACACTTACGCTCAATCGCCCCGCGCAGTTCAACGCCTTGTCCAGCGGCATGCTTGCTGCCCTGCAGAACGCGCTGAATCAGGTGAAGTCGAACCGCGACGCGCGGGTCGTTGTGCTAGCTGGTTCGGGGCGTGCGTTTTGTGCGGGGCACGACTTGCGCGAGATGCAGACGCATCCTGATCAGGCCTGGTTAGCTGCGCTATTTACGCGTTGCTCCAGCGTTATGATGACCCTCGCCGAAATGCCGCAACCGGTGATAGCGCGAGTGCACGGCGTGGCCACAGCGGCGGGCTGCCAGCTGGTCGCTGCCTGCGATCTTGCGATAGCAGCTCGGTCTGCGCGATTTGCCACCAGCGGCGTAAATCTGGGCCTCTTCTGCTCAACTCCTGCGGTGGCAATGACTCGGGCCGTGGCGGCAAAGCGCGCGGCTGAACTCTTGTTTTCAGGCGATTTCATCGATGCTGAACGCGCCGAACGCTGGGGCTTGATCAATCGTTGCGTGAGTGATGCGGATCTGGAATCAGCCACATGGGAATGGGCCGCAGCCATCGCTGCAAAGTCCCGCTCAGCACTTGCGTCGGGAAAAGCGCTGCTACGCCAGCAGCGCGAACTATCCACAGCAGACGCCTACGCCGTCGCAGTGCAAAATATGGTTTGCGACATGAAAACTGAGGATTCACGCTTGGGCATTCAGGCATTTCTTGACAAACAGCCCACACCTGACTGGACGCACCGATGAGCCTGCTGCGGCGAGAAAGTCCGCCACCCACAGACGCGTGGGAGGGTCTGCGTGAATGGGCGCGCCAGTCATGGTGGCAGCGCTTCCGCATTTCCCTGTTGGCGGTAGCTCCGATCACCACCTTGGTGTTTGCGTTTGCGGCGGTTGCCCTGCTTGTTGCCGAAACGTCCTGGCGCTCTGCAGCCCTGATTGCGGGCCTTTGGGTAGTTTGTGTACCGTTGACCGCGCTGGGATACCTGCGCCGTATCGATCGGTCTGCTGCCAAAGTACCGCCCATTTCGCCCGCCAGCTTGAACCCTACGACTGCGGTGGACATTCGCGGCAATCGCGAACGAGAATAGCTAGACGCACTTATGCCGCAGTTCGAGGCGAGTTGCGTTGAGTCGGCCGTCCCGATTAGCGGTGCAGTTGCCGACGTGCGGAGAAGAAATTAACGCAAAACCCAGCTGCCGCGCCCAGCAACACGGCACCCCAGATTTGCCACAGCAGACGGTCGGACAAATAAATCAAACCCGACGACACGCAGAAATTAAGCGCTGTTCCTACCGACTGACGCAGCAAATATCGCCCCCAATCGTGCCAGCTAGCCGGGTGTTGCGGCGAGAACGTATAGCGTCGATTGAAAAAGTAGGTCGTGGTCACCCCGGCCAACAGGCCTGCGAAGCGACCCAGCAAAACAGGTAAACCCACCTGTACGCCCGCTGTAACCAGCGATATATCAACGGCCAGGGCAATGAACGCGCCAATGAGATAGCGCCCCGCCTGGCCTATCGTCTCGCGCACTTCATCATTCTGTTCAGCATATTCATCAAGTCAGGGTAGCAGAACGCCGAGTGCATAGCAGCGAGGCTCGCACCTTAGAGCGAGCGCTCAAAGCAGGCTGCGACCGTCGCATCGATTGCGGCGAATTTCTATAATCAAGTGGTTTCGGTCAGCGCTACCCTCTTGGCGGTGCCCTCATAGGAGAGAAGTGTGAAGATACTGGTTCCCGTCAAACGCGTGGTTGATTACAACGTCAAAGTACGCGTCAAACCCGATAACTCCGGCGTGGACATCGCCAACGTCAAAATGTCGATGAATCCGTTTTGCGAAATCGCGATTGAAGAAGCGGTGCGACTGCGCGAAAAAGGCGCTGCGACTGAAGTAGTCGCCGTATCTGCGGGCGTGTTGCAATGCCAGGAAACGCTGCGCAATGCCATGGCTATCGGCGCTGATCGTGCGATCCTGATTGAGACTGATGTTGAACTTCAACCTTTAGCCGTTGCGAAATTGCTCAAGGCGATTGTCGACAAGGAACAACCTGGCCTCGTGATTCTTGGCAAACAAGCCATTGATGATGACGCCAATCAGACCGGACAAATGCTGGCTGCGCTTCTTGGCTGGGGTCAGGCGACGTTTGCCTCCAAAGTTGAAGTTAACGGCAACACCGCCACGGTCACGCGTGAGGTCGATGGCGGGCTGGAGACGATTTCGCTCAAACTGCCTGCAATCATCACCACTGATTTGCGTCTTAATGAGCCGCGTTATGCGACGCTTCCGAACATCATGAAAGCCAAGAAAAAACAGCTTGATAACGTCAAGCCAGCGGAGCTCGGCGTCGACGTGACACCGCGTCTTACCACCCTTAAAGTGGAAGAACCGCCGAAGCGTCAAGGCGGCGTGAAAGTCGCAGACGTTGCGGCGCTGATCGATAAACTTAAAAACGAAGCAAAGGTGATCTGATCATGGCAAATCTTGTTATCGCCGAACACGATCACGGCTCGCTCAAATCTGCAACGCTTAACGTTATCTCTGCCGCCGTTGCGATCGGTGGCGATGTGCATGTACTGGTTGCGGGGACTAACGCCAGCGCCGCTGCAGCGGCTGCCGCGCAGGTTGTCGGCGTTTCAAAAGTGTTGCTCGCAGATGGTCCGGCCCACGCCAGACTGTTAACCGAAAATGCGGCGGCCCAAGTCGTTGCCGTTGCAGCGGGTTACAGCCACATCCTGGCACCCGCGACGGCCTACGGCAAAAGCGTTGCCCCACGTGTTGCCGCGTTACTCGACAAAGCTCAAATCAGCGACATCATCAAAGTGGTGGATGCCGACACGTTTCAGCGCCCGATCTACGCGGGCAACGCCTACGCCACGGTTAAATCCAGCGACAGCATAAAGGTGTTGACAGTACGGGGCACGGCTTTCAACGCTGCGGCGAATTCGGGCGGCAGCGGCGCGGTTGAAAGCATCACCGTGGTTAACGACTCGGGATTGTCGAGTTTCGTTTCGGCGGAAATCACCAAGAGTGAACGCCCTGAATTGACCGCTGCAAAGATTATCGTTTCCGGCGGTCGCGGCTTGGGTTCAGGTGACAAGTATCGCGAAGTATTGACACCGCTAGCCGACAAATTGAATGCGGCCATGGGTGCGTCTCGTGCGGCAGTTGACGCAGGCTTCGTCCCCAACGATTATCAGGTCGGGCAAACCGGCAAGATCGTTGCGCCGGATCTCTACATTGCGGTCGGTATCAGCGGCGCAATCCAGCATCTCGCCGGCATGAAAGACAGCAAAGTGATCGTCGCCATCAATAAGGATCCCGACGCGCCGATTTTCAGCGTGGCGGACTATGGTTTGGTGGGCGATTTGTTTGAAGTCGTGCCGCAGTTAGCCGCTGCGCTTTAACGAACCCCGCCTCGCGAATTTCCAACTTTCGTAGGGTGGGCGCCCAGTGCTCACCCTATTAATGCTGTCGACGATTGTTCGCGTGGCAAAGCCTTGTGGTCACGGGGTACCCACGCTATAGATTCAAGACGCAAACGCAGGATGTCCTAATGAGTACCTACCAAGCCCCCCTCAAAGAAATGCACCTGCTGCTGGAGACAGTCGCACCGCTCGCGGAGCTGTGCGAGCTTGCGCATTTTGCGGATGCGACGCCGGATACGGTCGCGGCCATTCTGGAAGAATCTGCGAAATTCGCATCTGAAGTGCTTGATCCCCTCAACTGGCCGGGCGATCAGGAGGGTGCCCAGCACAACGCTGCCGACAACTCTGTGACGACACCGAAAGGTTTCAAAAGCGCCTATCTGGGCTACCGTGACATGGGCGGCACCGGATTGCCGATGCCCGCTGATATGGGCGGCATGGGCATGCCGCGCTCGGTGGTCAGCCTGACCGACGAAATGCTGCACTCGTCGAATATGGGATTCGGCCTGATGCCCATGCTCACCCAGGGTGCGATCGAGGCGATTCTGCTCGCTGGTTCCGATACGCTGAAAGCCACCTATGCCCAGAAAATGGTGGAAGGCATCTGGACTGGCACCATGAACCTGACCGAGCCTCAGGCGGGCTCCGATTTATCGCTTGTGAAGACCCGCGCCGAGCCGCAACCGGACGGCACCTACAAAGTGTTCGGAACCAAAATTTACATCACTTACGGCGAACACGACTGGGCGGAAAACATCGTGCATCTGGTGCTTGCCCGATTGCCTGATGCACCGCCGGGCGTGAAGGGCATATCGCTGCTCGTAGTGCCCAAATTTCTGGTGAACAACGATGGCTCACTTGGCGCACGAAACGACGTGAAATGCATCTCCATTGAACACAAACTCGGCATCCACGCTTCGCCCACAGCCGTCATGCAGTATGGTGACGCAGGTGGCGCGACGGGCTATATCGTCGGCGAGCCTAATCGCGGGCTTGAGTACATGTTCATCATGATGAATCTGGCCCGATTTGGCGTGGGTCTTCAAGGCGTAGGCATCGGCGAGCGCGCGTATCAGCACGCGGTAGTCTATGCCCGCGAGCGCGTGCAGTCGCGTGACGTGGGCGCACCCCGCGAGCCATCAGTGCCGATCATACGTCACCCTGACGTGCGCCGCATGCTGATGCGGATGCGCGCGCAGACCGAGGCGGCGCGTGCGCTGGCGATGGCCACCGCGTTTGCCCTCGATCTGTCGGAGGCGCATCCTGATGCAGCCGAGCGTGCGCGCAATCACGCCTTCTATGAACTTATGGTGCCAATCCACAAAGGCTGGTCTACCGAAATGTCGCAGGAGGTGGCGTACCTGGGCATTCAGGTTCACGGTGGCATGGGATTTGTTGAAGAAACGGGTGCCGCGCAGTATTACCGTGACGCGCGTATCACTACGATTTACGAGGGTACAACAGCCATTCAGGCTAACGATTTAGTCGGTCGCAAGATGGCGCGTGAAGGCGGCGTGACGGCGAAGGCGTTGATTGTTTCGATGCGTGAATTTGCCGCTGAATTGGCCAAATCGCAGCATCCGCACTTGAAGGCGACGCACGCTCGCTTGATCGCAGGCATTGATGCCGTGGAGCGCACGGTTGAATTCAATCTGGGCAACTTCAATAGCAACGTCCGCGCCTGCTTTGCGGGCTCGGTGCCGATGGTGAAATTGTTCGGCATCGTGTGCGGAGGATGGCAGTTGGCTCGCGTGGCGCTAGAGGCAGAAAAGCGCATCACTGCGGGACACGCGGATGCAGCGTTTTACGAGGCGAAACTCGCCACGATGCGCTTTTTTGCAGACACGATGATTCCTGAAGCGATTGCTGCTGCGGACACGATTGTCAACGGCGCTGAAGGCACCCTTGCGATGGCTGAGTCTGCGTTTTAGGCCACTCGTTACGAGAGCAACTTTGCCGCGACGCGCCGCCGTTTCGCAATCCGTTGGTAACGGCTGCGCCGCTCCGACAAAAAACTAACACACTATGCTTCAACTGCACTACTTTCCCTCCAATGCGTCGATTACGCCGCACATCCTGCTTGAGGAAATGGCACTGCCGTTTGAATTGAAGCGGGTGGATCGAAACACCAACGCGCACAAATCGGCTGAGTATCTGAAGCTCAATCCCAACGGGCTCATTCCGGTGCTGGTAGACGGCGATCTGGTGCTCTACGAAACGGCGGCTATATGCCTTCACCTGACCGACACGCATCCCGAGGCCGGGCTGGCTCCAGTCGTGGGGACGAAAGAGCGCGCGCACTTCTACAAGTGGCTGATGTGGATGACCAATACGCTGCAGCCGACGCTGATCATGTACTTCTACACTGACCGCTACACCCCGTCATCGGACGCTGATGACATCGCGCGGATCAAGGCGAAGACGCAGCAACGTGCGGGGGCGATGCTCAAACAACTCGACGACCAGCTTATGGCAAGCGGTGGCCCGTGGATGTTGGGTGAAAAATACAGCGTGCTCGATATTTATGCCTTCATGCTGGGTCGGTGGACGCGCGTGTTCACGGGTGATGCGAGCTCGACCAAACCCGCAAGCGCCAGCGCCGCGTGGCCGCATTTGGGCCCCTTTATGCGGCGCATGCTCGAGCGGCCTGCGGTGCAGCGTGTGGTTGCTAAAGAGGAGCTCAAGGCACCGCTTATTTAGCGGGCCGCGAGATCCTCGCCCCGCTTGACTCAACGCAACACGACTGCGGCTCGGCGTCGATAGACTTCGGTTGTGAAAAATGCACCTTCGGCGGCGTCCCGCCCTCAACACGCCGCTCACGTCAGATCCGTAGGCGGGCTACACCCGTTGCATTGGCTGGTGCGTGGTTGGCATGACATGCTGCAATGCGGCTGGATCAGCGTCGTCCACGGTGTCGCAGTCGCGATAGCAGGAAGCGCTCTCTCTTTGTTGGCCCATCGGCACTTTTGGCTTCTTGCTGGCGCGTTCTCCGGATTCCTGGTGGTGGCCCCAGTGCTCGCCACAGGCTTGTATGCACTCAGTCGCGCACTTGACCGTGGTGAACGCGCCGATGCGCAACTGCTGCTGCGCACCTGGACCCGCTGGGGTACCCACCGACGCGCCGACCCGGCAAGCTATTGGTGTCTGGTGCGATTCGGACTGCTGCTTGCTCTTGCGGGCACGGGCTGGGTGCTCACCTCCGCCGCGTTCATCACGCTGTTTGCGCCCGTGCCTATTTCGAGTCCAAACGATTTTTTGCGATACATCGTCGTCGGTCCGAATCACTTTGTATTTGAGCTCTGGCTGGCGTTGGGGGGTGTGCTCGCCGCCCCTGTCTTCGCGTCAAGCGTCATCTCCATGCAACTGCTCCTAGACCGGCGCGTAGGCGAGCTTGAAGCGGTCATCACGAGCTGGCGCGTCGTCATGGAGAATCCTGGCCCGATGGCGGTGTGGGCGCTGCTCATCATGACGCTCACTCTGCTCGGTTTCGCCACAGCACTCCTCGGCATGATCGTCATCATCCCGGTGCTCGGTCACGCGAGCTGGCACGCGTATCGCGATGTGCTTGATGTTCACTCGCTGCCCGAGCGCGCTGCGCCCGGAGCAAGCCCGTGATCTTTGGCTTTGCCGAAGCCCAGATTTCAACGTTTGGGCTCACGTTCGGCATCGCTGCGTTCATGCTCTACATGCTGTTCATCATTGGTCAATTGGCGTGGGAGAGCAAAGCTGGCAAGCTGGGCACATTCGTGCTGTTCATCTCGCTCGGCTTCGGCATGACCGGCTTCATCGCCAAACAAATCATTCAATGGTATTTGACGCGATAGTTGCTCAGTCGGCTTTCGCGCCTGAATCCTTCACCACCTTGGCCCATTTGGTGATTTCGCTTTTTTGATAGGCAGCGAGCTCGTCGGGTGTGCCGCCCATAGCGTCGAGCCCGGCATCCGCCAAACGTTTCGCGACATCCGGCAATTTCAATATTCGGCGCACCTCGGTTTGCCATTTCTCGATGATCGGCTTCGGCGTATTGGCCGGCGCGAACAGCGCAAACCAGCTGACAGCGTCAAACCCGGGCAACCCTGCTTCAGCGATTGTCGGAATCTCCGGCGCGGCGGGTGAGCGGGTACTGCTGGTCACACCGAGGGCGCGCAGCTTGCCTTCGCGCACCAGTGGCAGGCTCGATGGCATGTTGTCGAACATCATCGTCACACGACCGCCGAGGACGTCAGGAATCGCTGTGGCGCGGCCTTTGTACGGGATGTGGACCATGTCGATGCCGGTCATGGTTTTGAACAGCTCGCCGGAGACGTGGATGCTGGTGCCCGAGCCGCTGGAGGCGAAGGTCATCTTGCCCTCTTTTTTTCCCAGAGCGATGAAGTCCTTGAGATTTTTCGCGGGTACTTCGTTGTTGATTACCAACATATTCGGTGTGGTGGCAAGTAGCGTAATCGGCGTGAAATCCTTGACTGCGTCGTACGGCATTTTCGAATACAACGCAGGGTTGATCGAGTGCGTACCCACGGTGCCGACGACGATGGTGTAGCCATCGGGCGGCGCCTTCGCAACGAAATCTGCGCCAGTGTTGCCACCTGCGCCCGGTTTGTTGTCGACGATGACCGGTTGCCCCCAAACGTTTGAGAGTTTTTCGCTCAGGATGCGCGCCAACGTGTCCGGCGCGCCACCGCTGGTGAAGGTCACCACAATGCGCAACGGCTTGTCGGGGAAGCCGGACGTTGTGGTCTGCGCAGACGCGGTCGTGGCGGCGCATCCAAGCGCGAAGGCGAGCGCCAATGCGCCCGAGGCGCGCAGCTGTTTGAGACAAAATTTCATGAGTTTCTCCTTGCCAACGATAGTACCGGTTGCGGTTTCTGGCGTCATAACCACAGACCACATTCATAGAAAAACCACGATACAGCTTTTTCTTTAAAACGCCAATTTAATTGGGCTAAGCGCACGTTTTTTCAGCTAGTCGATAGTTAGCTGAATATCAACCTGAGTCCTTGTAAACAGCGCTGTTCAGCTAAAAGCTGATGAGATGCACAACGCGCTGCGGCACAAAAATATCACCCGCTCGTGCGCACAAAGGGCGTCGGTTTGCGGACTCGAAACCAAATCTGCCAACCGCACTGCAACTTTATTGCGTCGCGCTTTACACACTCAAACAACATCGTCGATTTCGGGCTATGCTAAACACATAACAGGTATCGGCTTCGAGGGACTCAGTCTCTACGCAAAATGAGCACCATCAATCGCACTGCATTTGACGAGACGCTTGTCTCTACGGGCGAACGGCTCGAAGAGCGGTCGCGTCCGGCGGTGATTTCGCTGGAAAACTTTTCCACGCTGTTTGACCGCCTGCCAATTGGTGCCTATCGGTCAAGCATTTCGGGTCGCCAGTTGCGAGCCAACGCGGCGCTCGTTAATCTCAATGGATACTCCTCCGAGGCGCAAATGCTCGCGAGCGTGAACGATATTTCGACCGAGTGGTACGTGGACTCACATCGTCGCGATGAATTCAAGTCGCTGCTGGCCCGCGACGGGCACGTCGTCGCTTTCGTTTCAGAAATTTATCGGCACAAAACACGGGAGCGCATCTGGGTCAGCGAGAACGCTCATGTGGTTCACGATGAGCTCGGCCAACCGCTGTATTTTGAAGGCACCGTTGAGGACGTCACGCATCGCCTCAACGCAAACCATCTGATCGAGTCCAGCGAACGGCGATTTCGATCCTTGACTGAAAAAGCCCAGGTCGCCACGGTGTTGTGCGACCCGCTCGGCAAAATGCAATTTGTCAGCGCAGCTTTCGAGCGGTTGCTTGGCTTTCCGGCAGCTCTTGTGGAGGGTGCAAACCTGTTCGACTTTATGCACGCCGCTGATGCCATTGAAGAGCGGGAGGAATTGAAACGCGTGGCGTTGGGCACGAACTCCGGCGTCGAGTCAATCATGCGCTTTCATCACGCCGATGGTCGGGTGCGGCGCTGGGCATCAATTGCCAATAATTGCCTGGACGATGAGGCGGTCGGCGCGATCGTATTGCACTTTCGTGATGTCACCGATTCCCAGTTGGCCGAGGAGCGCCTGCGCCATCTCGCCACCACCGATTCACTCACCGGCATTGCCAATCGCGCAAGGCTTGAGGAGGCGATGGCCAGCGCCATTGAAGCGGCAAAAATCAGCGGCGGCAAAGTAGCGCTGGTGTTTCTGGATCTCGATCATTTCAAGGTGGTCAACGATTCGTACGGTCACGCGTTTGGCGATAAATTGTTGCACACCATTGCCGTCAAACTCAAACAGTCGACGGGCTGGAACAACGTGGTTGCGCGCCTCGGTGGCGACGAATTCGCCATGCTCATTCCGCAGCTCACGAGCACCGATGCGCTGGCGTCGATCTGTCAAAACATTCTGCAATTGCTGGCGCAAACCACGCGCATTGACGGTTTCGACGTAAGCGCAAACGCCAGTGCGGGCGCGAGTATTTTTCCGGACGACGCGAGCTCGCCCGCCGAGCTGTTACAGCACGCCGACCTCGCCATGTTCAGTGCCAAAACAAATGGTCGCAATACCTTTCGCCATTTTGCGCCGGCACTCGCGCACGATGCCAAAGCGCGCGGCACACTGGTCAACGAATTGCGGGCGGCCGTCGCACAGCAGCAGTTTGAGGTCTGGTATCAACCGCAGCTCGATCTCTCCACGCATAGGCTGATTGGTCTTGAGGCGCTGGTGCGATGGCAACACCCGACGCGCGGCATTGTTCTGCCGGATGAATTTATAGCCACCGCCGAAGATCAGGGCCTGATTGACGAAATTGGCACCTACGTGACCGAGCAGGCCATCGCGCAGACCGCGCGCTGGTCGAAACAGTGCCAGCTTCCGCTGCGCATCGCCATCAACGTGTCTGCGCAGGAGCTGCGCGGCAAGGCGTACGCAGAACGTCTGCAGAATACGTTGCGCCACCACGACATGCCGCCTGACCGCGTTGACATTGAGATCACCGAGCGCGTTTTCGTCGACACTCACACCTATGCGCTCGAAGCACTCAATCATCTGCGCATGCTTGGCGTGAAAATCGCGCTTGACGACTGGGGGGTCGCGTATTCCGCCATTTCCTATCTGCGTAAATTTCCGGTAGACATTGTGAAGGTTGATCGATCGTTTATCGGCGGCCTGCCCGATTCCGCCAATGATCGCTCCATCGTGCGCGCGCTGCTGGCGCTGGCGCGTGACTTCAAACTGCGCGTGGTCGCTGAAGGCATTGAGCGGCCCGGGCAACTCGTGTTTCTACAGGCGCACGGCTGCCGAGAAGGCCAGGGCTATTTCTTTTCGAAACCGATGCCTGCCGCAGAAATCGAATCTCGCTGGATTAGCGCGTGCTGACGCGTCGCGATTCAGCGGCATTAGATTCGGTCGAAAAAAAAGCCGCTTTGTCCTGAATGCTCCGTTTAATGGGGGCCAGACACCATAAAGCCTGAGTTAAACCACGAACAGTCCATCAGCGGAAAAGAAAAGGGGTGAAGAGAAGCGCGGCGCGACCCTTTGGTTTCTGAAGACAAAAGGATCGTGTTTATGGCTTTCTTCACCTTGGAGAGAAGATAAACGGTGGCGGGCTTGAATGCATCCGGGATCGCAGCAGCCGAGATAGCGCGCCGTCTCGGCTGCTGCGAGCGCACCGTTGTGCGCGAGATCGGGCGCTGTGCGCCGCAGTGCTATGACGCGGGGATCGCACAGAGCCATCTTGAGCGCTGTCAGGGGCGTTCAGCGGCCAATGTGGCGATCAACATCAAGGACGGTTTGCTCGCGCAGCTCTACGGGCTGTTTACGGATCACTTGCGCTTGTCGCCCGAACAGGTCAGTGTCGCGCTCGCTCGGCTGCCCACGGGGCGGGGCAGCCGGCGCTACACCCTGTCGACACCTGCGCTCTACGCGTGGCTCGCACGCGAGCGGGCGCTTGAGCCTCAAGCGCTTGGAAGGGGCTCGCTAAAACGGACGCCATGGATTTGGTATTTTCACTGAATCATGGAGCAAGCAATGCAATCAATATCAAAACGCGTGTTCACGCACGAGTACCGGGCAGAGGCGGTCAAATTAGTCACTGAGCAGGGC
>JANXNO010000307.1 GCA_025354075.1 Burkholderiales bacterium
GCGGCGTCGAACTTTCGGGTGTGGGATCCGGCGGGTAGCGATGCGAAATCGCTTGAAGAACAGATTGTTTTGCATGCCGACAACGTCAACGGCGCGGCGGCGTCCGGCGCGCTGTTGTACGAGCTGATCTTGCGCGCGGGATTGCCGGTGTCGGCGCGGGTGGTGCGGGTCAGTCTGCCGTCGGACCCAACGACTACCTCAGGGCGAACGGAATTTGAGGCGTTCGCCGTGAATACGGGTGAGTTGATGGTGTGTGTTGAAGACGCCATCACGCTGCCCCTGATGCGGCAAATGATTGCCCACCAACCAAAAAAGATCGTGTGCCTCGACAAGGCGTTCGCCGGGGATGATGCAGCAAAAACCAACGCGCGGCTAGAAGCCGAGAGCCACGGCGTGGTGTTTCAGACGGCATGAAAATCCTCTTCGACGCGGCGCAGCCTTACCAGCTGGATGCGATCAACGCGGTGGTGAATGTATTTGCCGGGCAGCCGCGAACCGATGGCGTGAGCTCGCGCATGGATTCGCCGTTTGAAATGGGCGGGCTGTGGAGCGAGATGGGTGTGGGCAATGGCTTGCAGCTGGGTGACTCGGCGCTGCTTGAAAACGTGCAGGCTGTGCAGGTGGCGAATGATTTGCCAGCTTCGAATGACCTTGCGATGTTGAGTGGTGAGGAAAGCAGCTTCCCTAATTTCGCCGTCGAGATGGAAACGGGAACGGGCAAGACCTACGTCTATTTGCGCACGGCGTTCGAGCTGAACGCGCGTCACGGTTTCAACAAGTTCATCATCGTGGTGCCCAGCGTGGCGATTCGTGAAGGAGTGATGACGAGTCTGCGCTTGATGCATGAGCACTTTCGCGCGCTGTACGGCAATGTGGCCTACGACACGTGGGTGTACGACAGCAAGCAGGTGTCGCGGGTGCGCCAGTTTGCGGCGAGCACGACGCTGCAATTGATGGTGATGAACATCGATGCGTTCAACAAATCGTCCAACGTGATCGCCAAAGAAAATGATCGTTTGTCGGGTCGCAGGCCACTCGAATTTGTGCAGGCGGCGCGACCGATCGTGGTGATGGATGAGCCGCAAAATATGGAGAGCGAGCAGGCGAAAGGGGCGATTGCCAGCTTGAATCCGCTGTGTACGCTGCGCTATTCAGCGACCCACCGCAACAGCTACAACCTGTTGCACAAGCTTGATCCGGTGCGGGCGTATGACCTGAAACTGGTGAAGCGGATTGAGGTGGATTCGGTGCTCGATCAGCCGGGGTTTAATCAGGCGTATGTGGCGCTGAAATCGATCACGGCGACCAAGACCAAAATCACGGCGAAGATCGAGATCGACGTGAACAGCAAGGAGGGGCCGCGACGTGAGATTGTGACGCTGCAAAGCCCGAAGCATCAGGCCGACCTGTACGAGTTATCGAAAGGCCGCGAGGCGTATCGCGGCTGGATTGTGGACGATCTGAACTTTGGCGAAAAGCGCGTGAGCTTCACCAACGGCGTGGAGATCAGCGTCGGCGAGGCTACGGGCGCGCGGCAAGATGAAGTGATGCGGGTGCAGATTCTGGAGACGGTGCGCGAGCATTTTGAGAAGGAGCTACACATTCGCAAAGCGCAGCCGATGGGTTTGCGGCTGAAAGTGCTGTCTCTCTTTTTCATTGATCGGGTGGCGCATTACGCGGCCGACGACGGCAAAATTCGCCTGTGGTTTATCGAGGCTTACGCGCAGATTTCCGCGTTGCCGAAATATGCGCCGCTCGCGCCTTTGCCGGTGGACAAAGTTCACAACGGGTACTTTGCGCAAGTGAAGGGCGTGGCCAAAGACTCACGCGGCGACACGGTGGCCGATGACGAGGCGTATGAACTCATCATGCGTGACAAAGAGCGGCTGTTGACGCTTGACGAGCCACTGCGCTTTATCTTCAGCCATTCGGCGCTGCGCGAGGGTTGGGACAACCCGAATGTGTTCCAGATTTGCACGCTCAACGAGACTAAATCCGAGATCAAAAAACGTCAGGAAATCGGGCGCGGGCTGCGCTTGCCGGTGATGGAAAACGGTGAGCGTTGCCGAGACGAACGCATCAATCGGTTGACGGTGATTGCCAACGAAAGCTACACCG
>JANXNO010000399.1 GCA_025354075.1 Burkholderiales bacterium
GTTGCAGGCAGTGCATGGGGACACCACAATGTTGCAGTCGACCGCGTTGCGGCTCAGTGGCTTCGCGGCTGACGGGATCGGTGCGCCAATCGTTATCTGCAATGACGCGCATCGTTTTGTGACACGACGTCAGCTGCAGGAAATCGGCATCGAACAGGCTGAGCTGATTGCCGAGCCAGTGGGCCGCAACACGGCGCCGGCCTTGACGCTCGCTGCGCTTGTCGCGCGTGGTGAAAGCGGTGATAGCGACCCGGTGCTGCTGGTGATGCCTGCGGATCACGCGATACCAAATCTGCATGAATTTCAGGCGGGTGTGGCCATTGCTGTGCGCGCGGCGAAGGCACGTTTGACGCAGCCTGAAGCCAAGGACGCGATTGTGACCTTTGGTATCGTGCCCACCGAGCCCGCCACCGGTTACGGTTATTTGCGTTTGGGTGCGTCCAGCGCGTTTGATCCGGGTGCGTTTGTACTTGACGCGTTCTTTGAAAAACCTACGCTCGAGCTCGCGACTGAGTACATCAACGACCCGCGCTATTTGTGGAATAGTGGCCTGTTTGTGCTGCGCGCCAGCGTCTGGCTCACGGCAATGGCGGCGCTTGAGCCTGCGATGCTCGATGCTTGTGTACGCTCGCTCGCAGCCTCGCGGGTGGCGGGACATGATCATTTGCCCGATGCCGCCCTGTTTGCAGCGTGTCCCGCCAATTCCATCGACTATGCGGTGATGGAAAAACTGGCGTCCCACCCGGCACTCGGCATACATGGTGCGGTGGTGCCGCTGGACGCCAACTGGTGCGATATCGGCGCTTGGGACAGCGCGTGGGCTGTCGCGCACAAAGACGAAAACGGCAACGTGGCCAGCGGGGACGTGATTTTTGAAGGGACGCACAACACCTACGTGCGCAGCATCGGCGAAAACGCGCCCGTCATTGCGTGCCTGGGGCTCGATAACGCCATCGTTGTACACACGCCCGACGCCGTGCTGGTCGCCAGCAAAGACCGCGCGCAAGACGTGAAAAACGTGGTCGCTGCGCTGGCGGCCCGAGGCGACACCCGCGTGAATCTGCATCGCAAAGTGCATCGCCCCTGGGGCTGGTACGACGCGCTGGGCTGCGGCCCCAACGGGGCGGGGTTTCAGGTTAAACACATTGCGGTTCACCCCGGACAGTCGCTCAGCTTGCAGCTACATCACCAGCGCGCCGAACACTGGGTTGTTATCAAGGGTGTGGCCACCATCACAGTGGGCGATTTGGTCCGCGACTATACGGTGGGTGAGCATGTGTTTATTGCAACGGAGGCGCAGCATCGCCTGCAAAACCTCACCAGCACTCAGGTCGAAATCATTGAAGTGCAGCTTGGTGCCTATCTCGGAGAGGATGACATCGTTCGGCTGGCCGATGTTTATCAGCGCGAGTGATCGAGCGCTGCGCTATTGTGCGGCCAGCATCCAGCGCAACGTGTCGTCGAGCGCAATCGGCGTCGAGCGCTGTGCCGACAGGACTTCATTGATTCGCGAAGCATCGCCGCACAGCGTCTGAATGTCGTCGCGACGCACGAACGCCGGATCAATTTCGATGGCGGGATGGTGCCCGGTAAACGCAGTCAATTCCGACAAAATCGTCGAGATTGACACCGCAACACCCGAGCACAGGTTGTAAACCGAGTGTTTGAGTTCGGGGGCATCCAGCAGCGCGCGGTAACAGTTGGCGACATGGCGCACGTCGGAATAGTCCCGCGCGACATGGAGATTGCCAAGACTGATGGCGCTCAGCCGGCTGGCAAACGCATCGACTAACTTTGGCACCAGAAACGAGCTTGGCTGGCCAATGCCGGTGTAATTAAACGGGCGCGTCAACACCACCGATAGCCGATCAGTCCAGGTGCTGACGAGATGCTCCATCGCCACCTTGCTAGCCCCGTAATGATTGACCGGCGCGGCATGTTGCGTCTCGTGAATCGGCGCTCCGCCGTTGTCGATGTTGCCGTAGATATTGGCGCTACTGGCCACCACAATGCGTCGCGGGCTCAGTCCCGTTGCGGCAATGGCCTCCAGCAGATTTTGCGTGCCGACCGTGTTGACGCGGTAGAACGCTGTGGCATCAATGTGCTCGACAAAGCTGATCGCGGCGAGATGAATGACGCAATCGGGTGTCGCCTCGCGCACTACCTCAATGCAGTTCTCAAGCGAGGCCAAATCGAAATCGTCCGGTGGCGCTACGACGTGGTAGCCGCCTTCAGTGAGCGCAGCCACCACGTAGGCTCCGGTAAATCCGGAGGCCCCCGTGACCAGCACTCGCTCGTTGCGTGGCATCACGAGTGCTGTCAGGCGGGTCGCTGGGTTGCGCCGCCGTGCTCTGCGTGCGCACGTTCGCTGACCGCGCGCGCCCGAGCGCGTGCCAGGTCAACCAGTACCATTTCCACGCACATGGCCTGCACGGTGATTTCTGGCGTCCAGCCGAGCCGTTCATGCGCCTTGGCCGGGTTACCCAGCAGCGTCTCAACCTCGGCGGGCCGGAAGAATTCTGTAGATACCCGGACGATGGTGTCGCCAACCTTTACGGCAACTGCCGCGTCGCCTGTAACCGCAGCAACCACCGCGTGCTCCTCAACGCCGTGGCCGCGAAAGTGCAGCGAGATGCCGAGCGCGGCGGCTGACCAGGTGACGAAATCGCGCACACTGTATTGCACGCCTGTAGCGATCACGAAATCTTCAGCCACGTCTTGCTGCAACATCATCCACTGCATACGCACGTAGTCTTTGGCGTGCCCCCAATCGCGCTTGGCGTCGAGGTTGCCTAGATACAAACATTCTTCAAGACCCACTGCGATGCTGGCCAGCATGCTGGTGATTTTTCGGGTGACGAACGTCTCGCCACGACGTGGACTCTCGTGGTTAAACAGGATGCCGTTGCAGGCATACATGCCGTACGCCTCACGGTAATTCACCACAATCCAGTAGGCATACAGTTTCGCCACCGCGTACGGACTGCGCGGATAAAACGGCGTTTTTTCGGTTTGCGGAGATTGCTGCACCAGGCCGTACAACTCGCTGGTCGACGCCTGATAAAAGCGGGTGGTCTTTTCGAGGCCGTTCGAGCGAATCGCCTCGAGCAATCTCAAGGTGCCCAGCCCATCGACATCGGCTGTGTATTCAGGGCTGCCAAAACTCACTGCAACGTGACTCTGCGCGCCCAGGTTGTAAACCTCGTCCGGGTGCAGCTCGCTCATGATGCGCCCCAGATTACTGCTGTCGCTCAAGTCACCCGAATGCAGATGAAAGTCACAAGGCACGCCTCGCGATTTGTCATGCGCGCTGGCGATCAGATGATCAATGCGCTGGGTGTTGGACGAACTGGCGCGACGCTGAAGCCCATGAACCGAATAACCTTTGTCGAGCAGGAGTTCGGCGAGGTAGCTGCCATCCTGTCCGGTCACGCCGGTGATGAGCGCTACTTTTTTCTTCGATGAGGTCATGGGCTTTAGAGGCTGAAAATTCTGGTTTTTGCTGCGCGACACCCACAACCAGAGGCGGTTGCAAAACGATGAGTGCTGCGCAGGGAGATATCGCTTACGTCTACGTGCCTTGCCCTCGGCGCGGACTCGTCGCGTGATGTGCATTCCGATTATAGTCACGCGTTGCGGCCCTGTGCGCCGCCGCGCTCGGTGGTTTTTATGACACGCCGTCGTGGCGGATGAATCAGACACAGCGCCGCGCCACCCGGCGTATGACCGCAGTACTTAAAATCAGTTGCAATCGTCCAACTCTTGTTTTTTCTATGACCGACAGCCCCCATATCTTTGACGTTACGCTCGAAAATTTTGAACTCGACGTCATTGCCGCGTCGGACACCGTTCCGATCATCATCGACTTTTGGGCATCGTGGTGCGGGCCGTGCAAAACGTTGACCCCCATCCTTGAAAAGCTCGCGGTGGAATACGGCGGTCGCTTCCGCCTAGCCAAAGTCAACGCCGACGAACAGCAGGAAATCGGCAGCATGTTTGGCATCAAGTCGTTGCCGACGGTCATTGCCCTGAAAAACCAGAAACCCGTCACCGCGTTTCAGGGCGCGCAGACCGAGAGCGTGATACGCCAGTTCCTCGATAAAGTGGTGCCCTCCGTCAGCGACGAAAAAATTGGCAAAGCGCAGGCAAAACTGGACGCCGGTGACATTCAGGGCGCAGTGGACGAGCTCACCCTCGCGCTGGCGCTCAACAAGGAACTCGATGCTGCACGCGTGATGCTGGCCGACATTGCCATGCGTGACAATCGTATTGAAGAGGCCAAGACCTACCTTGACGCCTGCAAACCCATCAGCCGCATGGATGAAGAGTTTCAGCGCGTCGCCACGAAAATAATCGCCGCCGAAGAAGCGGGCAATTCGCCCGAGGCCGCCGCCCTCAAAGCGCGCATTGATGCCGATCCGAACGATCATGATGCGCGCTTTCATCTGGCCGCCGTGTACGCCGCACAGAGCCAGTATGAGCCTGCGTTTCAGACGTTGCTGGAGTCGGTGCAGCTCGATCGCACCTGGAATGAGCAAGCCGCAAAAAAGCGACTGGTCGAGTATTTTTCGCTCGCCAAAGAGCAGCCTGAGCTGGTGCGTCGCTACCGTCAGGCGCTGGCTGCCACGCTCAATTAGCGATAACAGCTTTTTGCTTAAATGGCGTCGGAATTGGGCATGAGCGCTGTTATCGTCAATAATCGACTATTGGCGCTTATTAGCATTATGCCGATGTTAAACGGGACTTTCGGCGAAAAGCTGTATCGCCATGCCGCAGCTGAGAAGTTCCATTGCAAAATGTATTGATGCAACCC
>JANXNO010000407.1 GCA_025354075.1 Burkholderiales bacterium
ACGGCGTATCAAGCGACGCAAGCGCCGCACATGATGCAGGATATTCTGTCGAAGCACTTGGGCATTCCAGAAGGTCAAGTTCGCGTTGTTTCGAAAGACGTCGGCGGTTCGTTCGGCATCAAGGTGCATGTGTATCCCGACGAAATGGCGACGGCGGCGCTGTCGGTCATGTTACGTCGTCCGGTGAAGTTTTATGCGGATCGGATGGAGTCGTTTCTGACCGATATTCACGCCCGCGAGCACCGCGTGAAGGTGCGCCTGGCAGCCACGAAAGCAGGCGAAATTCTCGCGTTCGAAATTGACGATCTCACCGCAATCGGCCCATATTCCGTCTACCCGCGCACCAGCGGCATCGAGGGCAATCAGGTGGTCAACCTGACCGGCGGACCTTATGCGCACAAGCAGTATCGCGCCAAGCTTGATGTGGTGTTCACCAACAAAAACGTGACCTGCCAGTATCGTGCGGTGGGGCATCCGATTGCGGTGGCGGTGACTGAAGGCATCGTTGACAAGGCTGCGCGGGCGCTAAACATGGATCCGGCGCTGTTCCGACGCAAGAACTTGATTGCCGACGACGCATATCCGACGACCAGCGCATCGGGCATGAAATTCGAGGCGCTGTCGCATCATCAGTGCCTCGATAAATTGCTCGCACTGATGGACTACGACAAGCTGCGAGTCGAGCAAGCGGAGCTTCGCAAGCAAGGCATTTATCGCGGCATTGGCTTGGCTGCAATGATCGAAGTGACCAACCCGAGCCCCGCGTTTTATGGCGTCGGCGGTGCGCGCATTTCGGCGCAAGATGGCGCGACGCTTAGGCTTGAGCCATCGGGCATGTTGACCGTGCTTGTGAGCGTGACTGAACAAGGTCAGGGGACAGAAGCCGTGTTCGCGCAGATCGCAGCGACCATCGTCGGCGTGTCCATCGACAAGGTGCGCGTCGTCACGGGCGACACGCAAATTACGCCGTACGGCGGCGGCACCTGGGCGTCGCGCGGCGCAGGGATTGGCGGCGAAGCCGTACTGCAATCTGGCAAAGCGTTGCGCAGCAATATTCTCGATATCGCAGCCGCGATGCTCACCGTGGACAAAGCCACGCTCGACGTGCGTATGAACGAGGTGTTCGACAAACTCACCGGCGAGACAAAGCTGCCGCTGTCTGAAATCGGACGCGTTGGCTACTTTCGTCCCGACACCTTGCCAATGAGCTTTCAGTCTGAGCTGACCGTAACACGCCATTACACGCCACGCACTTACGGCTTCACGTTCACGAATGGCATTCAAGCTTCGCTGGTCGAGGTCGATACTGAAACCGGCTTTGTGAAGCTGCTCAAACACTGGGCGGTGGAAGACTGCGGCACGGTGTTGAACCCGATGCTCGTTGATGAGCAAATGCGCGGCGGCATTGTGCAGGGGATTGGCGCGGCGCTGTTCGAGGAGTGCAAATACGACGCCTACGGGCAAATGCAAAACGCAACGATGGCGGACTATCTGGTGCCGATGGCAGGCGAGATGCCGGACATGGTGATCGCCCATGTGGAGACCCCGACCAAGACCAGCGAACTCGGCGCCAAAGGCGCGGGCGAGGCAGGCACAGCGGGGGCGCCTGCGGCGGTAATGAACGCGATCAATGACGCGCTTGCGCCGTTCAACGCAACGGTGAACACTCAGCCGTGCACGCCGGAGCGGGTGTTGACGGCGTTAGGACTGGTTTGACGCAATCAACTGCTCGAATGTAGGAGCCCCCTTCGACAAGCTCAGGACCAAAGGCTACCGCGACCCGCCACGTACGATGGGTCGCGGCAAGCCGCTCCTACAAATACATTGCCGCAACCCTACCGAATCACTGTCCCGCGCGATCCGATCACAGTCAGCTCAACAAACTGCCCGCCGCGATGCGCTTCACGGCTGTAGTTCACAATGAAGCCGCCTGCGTCGTATTCGCCCAACCCTTCCAGCGCCCGCGCGACGGCTTCGGGATCACCTGAATTTTTTCCGGCGCGGCGCAAGCCAGCGACGAGCACCTTGGCTTCGATGAACGCCTCAAGGCCATAGAACGACGGCGTACCGCGTCCCAAATCCTTCAACGCATCCATATATTCTTTGGCGACCTTCGATTGAATCGAGGTCGGCAGGGGCACGATTTGCGAGATGCCCAGACCACTGGCGTCCTTGCCTAATTCTTTAGTCAGCACCGATGCATCCACGGGTGAAAACGCGTACAGCGACATGCCCGCGAGGCCACTCTTTTTGATTGCGCGCATCGAGGGCACGGCCGCGTTTGACAACATCGCCAAAAAGATGGCTTCCGGTTTGCTGGCCGCAGCAGCGGCAACGGCTGCCTCGGCGTCCGATCCATTCGCGGCAATCTTCACGTCAATTGCGGTCTTGATTTCTGCGGTGGCGAACGCCTTTACCAGGGTGTCCCGCACCAATTCACCAAACGGATTGTCCTGGTGAATGATGGCGACTTTGGCAAACGACAAGGTCTTGATATGGCGCACGATATAGGCGGCTTCGTCGGCGTAACTCGCGCGCACCGGGAACACATAGTGCTTGGTCGGCGTGCGCAACGCAGGCGAGCCACTGGTCAATCCCACCGTCGGGATGCGCAGCTCTTCAATCACCGGCAACGCCGCACCCACCGTGGGCACCCCAAATAATCCCAGGAACGCTGCCGGACGCTTCTCGGCGGCGATACTGCGAATATTGGCCACGACTTTCTTCGGATCGTACGCGTCGTCCAGCGTGGTGAGCGCAATGACGCGGCCATTGACACCACCGGCGCGGTTGATCTTTTCGATGTAGGCGTCGCCGCCGTCGCGTTTAGCCTCGCCGTAGGGCGTGAACGGCCCGCTGAGCGCCAGTGACCGGCCAACTTCAATCGCATCAGCTGCCTGAACATTAGCGACAGCCCCTGCCAGGCTAACAAGCAATACAGCCAACCCAACGCTGTGCCCGGGCAAACACCGCCGGACCGAAACAACAAACTCACGCATCAAAACTCCCGCTCAAATACAACGCTACATTAATCATCTCGCCCACCCATGACGTTTGCATAATTTGCCAGTGTCGCACACGGCACCGCCTCACGCAATCTGGAACCGAAATCAAGTTAGCGACAGCCACGAAACCGTTAAATCTCGAAGCAAAACACGGCAGAACTGCTGCACCTTGCAGCGGATTGAACATCAAAAATCAATATCGCCTTGCCATTTCAGTAATAGCTCTTGTGTAAAAACAAGGTGTGGCTTGGGTTTAGTAGTCGCTTTTCAATAAAGTCGACTTCAGACCTGAAACCGAGTTAAGCCCATTTTGAATGGGCTTTAGCGCGCTAAGTTGTTGCTCAAGAATCGTTCGTGTATCGGCCACCCGCCCAGTATGGGCAACAAACACTGATTCCCGTCAAACAAATGTAGGCATGCAGGGTTCATGCTGCGCCTGTCATCTGCCATTCCACGCAAGTGCCATCGATGAGTCAACATTTTCAAATTACCTTCGCAGGTGCCGCCGACACGGTGACCGGATCACGCCATCTGGTGGTCGCGGGCGGCAAGCGGGTTTTGCTCGACTGCGGCATTTTTCAGGGATTCAAGACGTTGCGACTGCGCAACTGGTCGCCGTTTCCGGTGCCGCCGCGCAGTCTCGACGCGGTGGTACTCTGCCACGCACACCTTGACCACGCAGGATACATTCCCGCGCTGGTGCGAGACGGGTTTCTCGGCCCAATCATTTGCTCGAAGGCAACTCGCGATCTGGCGGAAATAATGCTGCTCGACAGCGCTCATTTGCTGCAGGAGGAAGCTGCCTTCGCCAACCGGCACGACTACAGCAAACATCGGCCTGCTCTGCCGCTGTACACCGTTGACGATGTGCGGCGATGCCTCGCACAGTTCGAGCCGGTCACCTTCCAAAAACAGAAGATGCTCGGACCGGTTTGCATCACGCTCACGCCAGGGGGTCACCTGCTCGGGGCTGCGAGTGTCAGCCTTGAGTTGAATGGACGGCAGCTTGTGTTTTCAGGCGATCTCGGACGCGAACACGACCTGCTCATGCCACCGCCACAGCGCATTGCAACGGCCGATATGCTGTTGATTGAATCTACCTACGGTAATCGACGGCACCCGGTGGAAGACACAGAACAAAAGCTGGGCCTGATCGTCAGAGAAACGGTCGCGCGCGGCGGCACCGTACTGCTGCCCTCCTTCGCGGTGGGGCGATCCCAGGCGCTGATGCTGCTGCTTCATCGCTTGAAGCAGCGCGGCGACATTCCTGACGTGCCCGTGTTCCTCGACAGCCCGATGGCGTCGCGCGCGACCGCGATCTACCGAAAACACGGCGCGCTGCTTAGACTCAACAGCAACGAGCGCGATGCGATGTGTAACGCTGCAACATTCGTCGGTTCACCGACCGCATCAAGAAAAGTGTCCATTCTGAACTTCCCCAGCGTGATCATCGCGGGCAGCGGCATGGCAACTGGCGGGCGCATTCTGCATCACCTGAAAACATACGCCCCCGATCCGCGCAGCCACATTGTGTTTCCGGGCTTTCAAGTGCCGGGCACTCGCGGCGCGAAATTGGTGGCGGGTGATCTGGCGACAAAAATTCACGGCAGCTACATTCCGGTAAACGCCCGGGTCAGTCATATTGAAGGCCTGTCCGGGCACGCTGATTCGGACGAGCTTCTGGGTTGGCTTCGCGGTTTCACCCATCCGCCCAGACAGACCTTTGTCGTTC
>JANXNO010000410.1 GCA_025354075.1 Burkholderiales bacterium
TGGTTGCAGACCAATCACGGTACCAACGCAAACACCGCGACGGCGACGTTGACCGTCAACGCGGTGGTGATTGCTGCGCTGCCCGTACTTGGCAAAGCGTTTAATCCGGCCAGCGTAAACGTCGGTGCAGTGACCACGCTGACCATTACGCTGTCGAATCCGAACGCGACCGTGGCGACGTTGAGCGCAGCGCTGGTCGACAACTTGCCGAGCGGCATGGTCGTTGCAGCGACACCGAACGCACGCACCACATGCGGCGGCAGCGTGACCGCAGGGGCGGGCGCAAGCACCGTGACGTTGCCCGCAGGCAGCACCATTCCGATCAACGGCAGTTGCGTGATCACGGTCAATATCCTCGCGCAGAGTGCAGGCAGTTTGCTCAACACCTTGCCGGTGGGTGCGCTGCAAACGAATCAGGGCAACAACGGCACGTCAGCGATTGCGACGCTCAGCGTGTCGGCAGTTGTGATGACGCCCAGCATCGGGATTCCAACCTTGTCTGAAGGTTTGATGGCGGTGTTGGTGGCGATGCTGATGATGATTGGGCTGGCAACGATGCGACGCTCGGAGGGGCGTTGATCATTGGCAATTTGGAGAGATTTTTTTTAACAGCTTATTAGTGGAGCCCATATTCAATATGGGCTTAAGGCAGCATTCATCTATAAGTCGATAAGTAACGAAAAGCGGTAATTAGCCCAATTTAGATAAGGGTTTCAGCGAAAAGTTATGGCGTGCTGGCGTCGTCTTCCTCACTTTGCGACGGCTGCGCCGCGCACCAAAAAGTTTCGTTTTCGCTACCTTTGGTGCACATGTTTTTGCTGATTCGAACGCGCGGATCGAGCCGCACCGCAAAATCACTCCATGCCGCCTCGCAAAGTTCACCTCGACTCGACCGCGATCTCGATACTGCTCGCCTGCTGCGTGTTTTGGGGCTTTCAGCAGGTGTTGGTCAAGGCGACGATTCCCGACGTGCCGCCGATATTACAGGCGTTTTTGCGCTTCACTGGCGCCACATTGATCCTCTGGCTGTGGTGCCGCTGGCGCGGGATCAACCTGTTCGTCCGCGACCCATCATTTTGGCCTGGCCTGATCGCGGGTGCGCTGTTTGCAGCCGAATTCGCCTGCCTGTTCGTCGGCCTGAATTACACCACCGCGTCGCGGTTGACGGTGTTTGTTTACACCTCACCGTTGTGGGTGGCGGCGTTGTTACCGTTGTTTGTCACGGCCGAACGTTTGCGCCCGTTGCAATGGCTCGGCGTGGCCTGCGCGTTTGTGGCCGTGGTGTTCGCATTGAGCGAAGGATTTTTCGGTGGTGACAAGTCGTCGGGCACGTCGCTGGCGTGGCTCGGCGACAGCCTGGCCGTGCTCGCGGGCATGCTGTGGGGGATGACCACGGTGGTGATTCGCGCGTCGGCGCTGTCGCGGGTTTCAGCGGAGCGATTACTGTTCTATCAAGTGGCCGTCAGCGCCATCACCCTGCCATTTCTTTCATTGGCTTTGGGGGAGGCGTGGACGTTCCAATACAGCGCGTTTGCATGGAGCTCGCTCGCGCTGCAAACGGTGGTCGGCGCGTTCGCAAGCTACCTGGCCTGGATGTGGCTGCTCGGCCGCTATCCGGCAACGCGGGTGTCGGTGTTCGTGTTTCTCACGCCGATGTTTGCGCTCGCGTTCGGTGCGTGGTGGCTGCACGAAACGATCACCCCCACGCTGGCGTTTGCGCTAGCAATGGTGGCGGTGGGAATTGTGCTGGTGAACCGAAAGGCAGCGTAGCTTTGCTGCTTACGCCTCGAAACGCATCCAGCCTGACGTGCCGTCCAACCGGATTTGCGCCAGATCGAAAAGCGTCAAAAAATCAATGGTTTTGAATTCGCGATCAATCGCTGGCGGTCCGCACAGCTTGATGCCCAGGGCGATATACGCCGCCAGCAGTTTGGGGATTTTCGGCGGTTTTGCGGCAACGACCGACATATCGCATGCGTAAGCCGACTGCGGCAGCGTGCGAAATGCCACGGGCGCGAGGTGCTTTTGCAATGCTAGATAACTGGCAGCACCGACTGATTCGTCCTGACTGGTGAGCGAACTACACCCGATCAGATAGCGCGATCCGCGTTGCCGCGCATAGAGTGCAATCGCCCGCCATAACGCGTTGAGCACAGCAAAACTGCGGTGGTCAATGTGCACACAGGCGCGGCCCAGCTCCAGGACTTCGGCACGATGCGGCGCGAACGGTGTCAGATCAAATTCGCGTTCGCAGTAGTAGCCGTGGCGCTGCAGCGCCCGCTCACCGGTCTGCAAACGATAGGTGCCAACGACTGCGCCCGTCGTGGTGTCAATCACCAACAGATGGTCGCAGGCCTCGTCGTAGCGATCAGTATCAAGTCCGAGCGCGACCGACTCGGCCAGTCCTTCACGCAGCTCGACATTGAAAACTTGAAAGCGTAGTGCCTGAGCTTGCAGCAGCTCGCACCGGGTTTGCGCTAACCGCGTTACGTAGCGCGGTGTTGTGACCGTTGCCGATCCTGCTTTGGCAGTCAGCGAGTTCACCATAGGACGGTTGTGATGGGCAATTTTTTTCCTGCCGGTTAAAGAGGTGTGCCGCGGGTCAGCCGGGTCGATTCCGAGTGGCAAGGTCGGCGATTTCACGACGCGGTGGCCGCCGCGTTTGCTCAGGTGCTGGTCAGCATCGATTTGTAACCTTATGTAAGCAAATAACAATTCCAGCAGCAGATAGTGTGGGGTTCTGGGCCTTGCTGGAACCTGACCTCAATACTTACTGCACGCGGGTTCTCGTCGAGTTCCATGAGGGTTGGCCTACGGCCGCAATTGCACTATGTCGGCTGGTTCGCTTTTTCAGACGCTCTCCGCGTTGTCCATCGACCCGACCTTTTTGTGGTTCTCGATTTTTTTCATCACATTTGTGCTCGAAGAGGGCGCTGCAGCATTCGCCGTGATGCTCGCTTTGTCGGACATGCTGTCGCTGCCCTTGGCCACCACGGCTGTTTATTTAGGGGTGGTGACCACAGACCTTGGGCTGTACGGGCTCGGCTATTCCGCAAGCCGCTTCCAGTGGGCTTCGCGCTGGATTGATGGTGCCAAAATTAAACGCGCAGGTGAGTGGATGGGGCCGCGACTGCTTCCCGCTGTCATCATGAGCCGCCTGCTGCCGTGGATGTTGCCGCCGACATTCATCGCGTGTGGATATTTACGCTTGCCGTTCAAGCGTTTTTTTTGGTTCGCTTCATGCACGGGACTGGTGTGGACCCTGGTCGTATTTTCAGCGTTGCTGGGATTCGGCAATCTCTTGGTGCAGCATCGTTTTTCCTTCACATCGGCGCTAGTAGTTTCCGGATTTATTGCGCTCGCGGTGTGGAAGTTCCGTGCAGCGCGTGCGCAGAAATCGGCAGCTACCTATGCTGCGAGTTATGGCGGCGACGCGGTGGGCAGCGTCACGCTTGACGCTTCGCCATTGCCGTGCTCGCCCCCATTGGCCGTGCAGCCTGAGAAGCCCTTGGTGTGCTGGTTTGAACGATTGCCAGGATGGATTTTTTATACCCCAGTCGCCGTGATGTGGCTGATGCTCTCACTGCGTTACCGAAGCTTCACGTTACCAACGGCGGCCAATCCGTCATTTGAATGCGGTGGACTGGTTGGCGAGTCGAAAAATCAGGCGATGCTGCAGGTTGCCCCGACGGTAGTCCAGTGGTTTGCTCCCCATGTGTTGCATGCACGCGCTGCGACGGCGGATCAGGACTGCGGTACGACTGAATTGCAGATGGCACTGCGCGCGCTGGCAACTGCGGCGCTTGATTTCCCGGTGGTGGCGAAACCGGATCGTGGCCATCAGGGGTACGGCGTCTGTCCCATTTATTGCAAAGCGGATTTACAACGCTATATCAGCGCGTTTCCACGCGGCGAACCCATGGTGCTGCAAAAGCTGATCACGTTGCAACACGAAGCGGGCGTGTTTTATGTGCGGCTGCCCGGCGAGCGTTCCGGACACATTTTTTCACTGAACCTGAGCGCGCCCGCGCAAGTGGTGGGCGATGGTGTGTCGAGCCTTCGTATGTTGATTCTTGCGGCACCGCTGGTTGGCCGTTGTCGTGCGTTGCAACTCGAAGCACAGCGCGCTCGGCTGGACTGGATTCCCGACGACTGCGAAACCGTCGTGCTCGCGTTCGCGCGAAGCTTGCGACTAGGTGCTACCCTGAGCGATGGCCGACAATTAGTGACGCCGACGATGCTGGCACGGTTTGACGAAATCGCCGATGGCATCAAGGACTTCTACTTTGGGCGTTTTGACGTTCGCTTCGAACGGCTCGACGAGTTTCAGCGCGGAGACAATTTTCAGATCGTCGAGGTCAACGGCGTGGGTGCTGAGGCCAACCACATCTGGGACGCCAACACGACGCTGCGCAATGCCTACAAGACGCTGTTTGCACAGTACACGCTCGCATTCCACATCGGTCACCTCAATCGCCAACGCGGCTGCCAGCCCGTCAGCGCTCGCGTGCTGTGGCGTTTTTTCAGCAATCAGCAGAGGGCATTGAAGTTGTTGCAAAGGTCGACGCGCTTACAGAGGTGAACGGATTAAGGTTTCGTCGCTTGTAGAAGCTTTCATTGATTCGCGGGACGCGCTAAAGTAGCGCGTACGCATGACGCCACCACTGCCTCCCTTCGCAGCACGAAACAATGAGCTCGACATCGCGCAATGGCGCGATGTGTTCGGGCATCTCGACGCGCTGCTGGAGGTGCCTTCACAGCAGCGCATGCAGGCGCTTGCGCTGCGTGTTGACAACGTTGAAGACAATGTCGTTGCGTGCATGCTCGAAGATTTTTGCGCGCAGACGACGAATGCCCGCATGCCTTATGTCAGTGGCACTTCGGGCGTCGCCGCAATTTCGCAGGCGCTACTCGGTGGCACGCGTCTTGAGGCGGGCCGGCGCTGTGGAAATTATCGTCTGCTTGAGCAGATTGGTCAGGGCGGCATGGGCAGCGTCTGGCGCGCCGAGCGCGTGGATGGGCTGTATCAAAGCGAGGTTGCGGTCAAACTGCTGGGCTCGCTCGCGTTGTCGGCCCACGCCCGCGTCCGGTTTGCGCGTGAGGGCGAGCTGCTGGCGCGGCTCACGCATCCGCACATTGCGCGCCTGCTCGATGCCGGACTGACCGAGGATGACCAGCGATTTTTAGTGCTGGAGCTGGTGACCGGACAGGACATTCGATCCTACGTGCAGGCTCGCGCACTCGACCAGCGGGCAATTCTTGTGATTTTTCGGCAGATATTGTCAGCCGTCAGCTTTGCTCACAGCCAGCTCGTGGTGCATCGGGATATCAAGCCGGGCAATGTGATGGTCACGACCACCGGGCAGGTCAAGCTGCTCGATTTCGGCGTCGCAAAACTCATGACCAGCGATGCGGAGAACGACAACCTCACCCGCGCGGTAGGTGCGGCCTACACCGAGGCCTACGCGGCACCGGAACAGTTGCGTGGTGAACTCGTAGGGACCGCTGCCGATATCTTTTCGCTCGGCGGTTTGTTGCATCAGCTGCTGGTGGGAGCGCCGCCGCGTTGGGCAGTATCAAAGCGCGATTTGGCGGCGGGGATGCAACCTATAAACGACCAGAAGACCCACACAGAAACCGCGACTGATCTGCGCGCCATCCTCATGAAGGCGCTGGCGGTTGCGCCGGATGAACGCTATGCCACGGTCGCCGCGTTTGATGACGACATCGCGCGCTACCTCGCGGGCGAAGCGGCGCAGGCGCAGCCCGCAACACGTATGTACCAGTTGCGGAAATTTCTGCTGCGTCACCGCTGGTCTGCGATGATCGTCGGCGCTGCGAGCATGGCAGTCATCGCAAGTCTGGGCGTTGCCTTGTGGCAATTGCAGGAGGCGCGCGCGCAGCGAACGCAGGCGTTGTCGGAGGCAAGCCGCGCCAATCAGGTGACGATATTTTTGACAGATCTATTTCGCGCCTCCGACCCGCGCCTGGCCGCAAGCCACGACAAGCAGACATTGACCGCGAGGCAGCTGCTGGAGATGGGCAGCGAGCGTCTGAAAACCGAGCTAAACGATCAGCCAGAAACGAAGATCGCGCTGCTTGGAATACTCGCGGAAATATTCGGATTTCTCGAAGATGAAAAGCGCTTTCTTGAGCTGAACGAAGCACGTATCAAGCTCGCCACCGAACGCTTCGGCCCGTTGCATCCGGCGGTGCTCCAGGGACGACTCACCGACGCGGATGCGGATTTGTACGGCGGAAATTTTGACCAGGCGAGGGCGACACTCACGGAACTGGAAGACCCGGTGCGCAAGGTGTTTGGTCAAAAGAGCGAGCGCTACGCCATGTGGCTCACTACTCGAGCCGAGCTTGAGCGTCGGGCGGGACGGGAGCCCATGGGCGATGTCGTCAAACGGTTTGAGCGCGCGCTGGCCGTTTATCGCGAAATTGGCGTGGCAACAGAAGGCACGGCCATCGCGCTACAGAACTATTCAACCGCACTGTCGCAAAGTAATCGAACCGAAGAAGCGTTGGCGGCAAACGGGCAGGCGATTGCGCTGCTGCTCAGCCTCAAAAATGCCGATCAGGGCGGCCTCTCGATCAGCTATCGGCGCCGCGCCGAGATGCTTGGCGTGCTCGGACGGAACAGTGAGGTCGGCGCTGAATTTCACCGTGCGCTGACTGTGCTGGCGCGGAGTTACGGCGCGGGCAACTCGCTGTATCTGGACACGCTGCTTCTGAAGGCGAAATGGCTGCATGGCCAGGGCCATCGGGCCGAGGCGTGGCGGCTGGTCGATCAGGTGTTTGCAGCGCCGCGCCAGCAGTCGTCCAACCCGTTTGGTGTGCCGGAGCAGCACTACACGAAGGGCGTGATGTTGCTTGACGAGCAACGTCATGCAGAGGCTGTCGTTGAGCTTCAGAAGGCGGTGGACGACTGGCGCAACGCCAGCAACAATCCGCTGCGATTGGCGAAGGCCGAGGCCGCGCTGGCGAAGGCGAGAGCGGGGCTGGTAGCGCCGTAGCGCCGTAGCACCGTAGCGCAGCGCATGCGGCATCTGCAAAGGTAATCAGCTCTTCTGTGGGACGCATACCTCTATTGGGCTAGAGCAAGTTTTGGTATGAAGTCGACTTCTACTGAAAAACGAGCATTAGCCCAATTGCGCAAAGCGTTTTACATAGAAAGCCGTAAAGAAAATTTACCCCTGTTGTTGTGATAAGTCGCTGCGTTCCGTCTGGGTGAGTAAGTCCCGATGACCCGCATTCGGCACACGTTCACCTGAGGAAATCCGATGACACGCATTACTACTTCTCCGCGCCTCGTTTTGGCGTTCTTCGTATCCACTTTCATCCTGAATGCGCCCGGCGCGCGGGCCGCAACATGTCCGTTCGACGCCGGCGGCTCTGGCGCGCTCAACGACGGAGTGGTTCTCACGCGTTATGCGCTGGGCCTTACCGGTGCGCCGCTCACCGCCAGTACGCGTTACGCGAGTCTTGACCCGCTGCAAGTGAAAAACAACATCGAATGCGTTGGATGTGCGCTCGACATGAACGGTGACGACAAAATCGACACCGTGGACACGACCATAATCGCGCGGCACCTCACCGGATTCAAGGGAGCATCGCTCACCGGTGGGCTCACGCTCGGCGCAGGGACGCGCAACACGACAGCGGCGGTCACGAGCTTTCTCGCCAATGGCTGCGCGGTCGGCGGCGCGATCAATGCGTTTGTGCAGGGCGGCAACGCGTTTGGTGCACCGGCAGTGCTCGGAGCCAGCGATGGGCAGCCGCTGACAGTGGGCATCGGCGGTGGCAACGGTCTCCGCGTTGTGCCTTCGTCGATTGTCAATGCGCCCAACATGATCGGCGGCTCCAGCGCCAACTTTATCGCTAGCGCCGTGCGCGGTGGGGCCATCGCCGGCGGTGGCATACCCGGTGGCGATACCGACCCCGACTTCCTCGATGAAGGGCCGAACCGCGTGGTGGGACATTATGGATTCGTCGGTGGTGGCAAGAACAACGTCGCGGGCTCGCTCGTCGCGTTGCCCAAAGACGCGGCGTTTGCGACGGTGGCTGGCGGCGACCAGAACGTCGCTGGCCAGTATGCCGCGACGGTTGGCGGTGGGCAGTTCAACCAGGTTACTTTGGCCTACGGCACGGTCGCCGGCGGCGTTCTCAATTTGGCCAGTGGGTTGAATGCAAGCGTGGGTGGCGGCAATTTCAATACCGCTTCCGGAAATTCCAGTACCGTGCCCGGCGGCAACAGCAATACCGCTTCGGGCGCGTACAGTTTTGCCGCAGGACGAGGCGCAAGAGCCACACACGATCGATCGTTCGTTTGGGGCGGAGATTCGACCGTAAACACCGGCAGCACTGGCCCCGGATCATTCGTGGTCTACGCGCCGGGCGCGATCAACATGTACGCCGGAGCCGCTGGCGCGGGTGGATGCACGTTGTCCAATCCGTCAAGCGGCTGGGCATGCAGCAGTGATCGCGCATTGAAGACGAATGTTCGTTCACTGGATGCGCGCGACGTGCTGAAGCGCGTGGTGTCGATGCCGGTCACACGCTGGAGCTTCAAGGGCGCTGAACCGTTCACCCACATCGGCCCGATGGCGCAGGACTTCAAGGCTGCGTTCGGCCTGGGCGGTGATGACAAAACCATTTCCTCCATGGACTCAGTCGGTGTGGCTCTGGCCGCGATTCAGGGGCTCAATCAGTTGCTTGCGAAACAGCAATCCGCCATCGCGACCAAAGACAGCAAAATCGCCCATCTTGAAAGCGAAATCGCGGCAATCAAACGCTCGCTTGCCGCGTTGACAGCGCAGCGCACACGGCGATGAGTCGGTGAAATCCATCAGCCACGTTACGCGCGTTCGCTGGCAATGGCCATTCGGAATTGCGTTTGTCGCATATGGCGTCTCTGCTTTGGTCAAACGCTGGATATTTTGGAATTGGGGCGGAGATTGGCAAATTGTTGACCTCGCGGTAGAACCAGGTGCGGTGCTGATCGGCTGGTGGTTAGTACGTGCGGCGATGCTGGGCACGCGCGAGAGGTTGAAATATGGCGCAGTGGTGGGTCAAATGAGCCCGAATCCAGCGCGTCCAGAGGTGCCTTTTGATCTCGTGCTTCGCGTCCCATCGGGGATCGAACCAGGAGAAAGGCTGCAGCTCGCGCTGGTGTGTCAATTCGCAGAGCCCGATAGCGACGGCGTCAACTACACGGAGCGATGGCGAATGGAGCGTGCTGGCGTTGCGCAGGCGGGTGTGCAGGGTGTCGAAGTCAGGGAACGGTTCGAGCCTCCGGAAACGGCAGCGGGGCAATTTCCATCCGGACAGAACTATGAAGTCGTGACGCTACACGTGAGTCACGCCGGTGGGCTCGACCGCGAGTTCAAGCTGGACTGGCGTTCCCGCCCGTAGACGCTGGTGGTTAATCCGCCAGCTGGTACGACAAAAACAGTCGTGCCTTTTCCCAGTCGCGGGCTACCGTCATCGCCGAAATGCCCAGATGCTCGGCGCATTCGTCGACCGTGAATCCGCCGAAATAGCGAAGCTCCACGATGTCGTGGCAACGCTCGTCAATTTCCTTCAACTTGACCATCGCCTCATGTACCGCGAGGATTTGCGTAGTGTCGACCGACTCGCCCGCAAGCTCGGTGAGAAGCGTCCCCGGAGCGACCCCTCCGCCGCGCTTATCGGCATCGCGCTCGCGCACGTAGTCAACGATGACGCTGCGCATCACTTTGCTCGCATAGCCGAAGAAAACCCGGCGATTCGGTGTGTCGACCTCACGCCCCAGGAGCCGCAGGTAAGACTCATGCACGAGGCTCGTAGGGCTCAGCAATGTCAGCGGCGATTCATGCGCCAGACGTGATCGTGCGAGGGCGCGCAACTCCCGATACACGGCATCGAAAAGTGCGCTCTGCGCCGTGTGATCGCCGGTTTGCGCGGCGCGCATCAGTTGCGTCAGTTCTACAGCTTTGGGCGCGCTCAAAATTTGGGGTTTGGCAGAGCAGGTAAATACACCCCAACAATGTACGCGATTTTGATGCCATTGGCATCAAAATCGCGGTTGCGCTAACAGGTCATGCGCGCGTGGCTACTGGCCGAGCCATTGCAAGTGAAAGTCGATCATGCGAATGGTTTTAATCCCGATGATGTCGTCAGCCGTATCCTGATAATCGCGGTTTATGATCGTGTTTTTGCGCTTGTACTTGAGCACGGAGTAGCGCGTCGCCGCACCGAACTCGTCATACGGTGCCAAATCTGGCACGGGAATGTAGTCGTCCATAGCGGGAAGCACGATGTCGTGTAGCGCCGATTTGACCCAAGCCACGTGCATGCCGCGGTGCCCGAACTGGATGTGTGACATATGGTTGTCAGCGCAGGCCTGCAACCGCGCGCGCACGCCGGGTACATAGCGATCCGCTTCAGAAAATAACTTTGATTTGAGCGGCCCACGCTCGACACCTTTTGGAAACGGCGTTGGCGTCAAGCGGGACTTCCTGGTGCGTTGATGCACGACGGCGTCAAGGGCGTCTTTCCATGCTTTCTTGTTGGCAATTGCAGACATGAAGTACCTCGGGGAGAAGAGTGCAGCACGAAAGTGTGCTGCTGACTGACCAGACGGATACGCGGCAAAAAACCTAGCATCGACTCGAAAGTCAGCTGCGTTTGCAGGTGCGTTCCGTCGCAAGCAACGCGACGCGCAAACGTCTAACGCTCGCGGGTAGCATTGCCATCATCCCGTTTTGATCGAATCCCGTTGATGCCACTCGAACTCTCCCGCCGCGCACAGTCCCTCGGTACCGAAAACGCTTTCGTCGTTCTCGCCGAAGTCAACAAGCTCATTGCCGAGGGCTATGACATCACGAGCTTTTGCATTGGGCAGCCGGATTTTCCGGCGCCGTCGCATGTGCAGGACGCGGGGCATGAGGCGATTCGGCTCGGCAAACATGGCTACACGCCAAGCGCGGGCATCCCCGAGCTGCGTGCTGCGGTCGCGACGTACATGGGTGATATGCGCGGCATCCAGATTGATGCGGATGATGTCGTGGTCGGGGCGGGCGCGAAGCCGTTCATCGCGTACACGATCCTTTCAACAACGGATTTCGGCGCGGGCGATGAGGTGATTTACCCAGTGCCGGGCTTCCCGATTTACGAGTCGCAGATCACGATCAACGGTGCTGTGCCGGTACCGCTGTACTTGCGCGAAAGCCGCAATTTCGCTTTCGATCCAGCGGAACTTGAAGCGAAGATCACGCCGAAGACGAAGCTCTTGATCCTCAACAGCCCGCAGAATCCGACTGGCGGAATCCTGACCAAATCTGATCTCGAAGCCATCGCCGCGATTCTGCGCAAACATCCACAAATCTGGGTGTTCTGCGATGAGATTTATGGACGCCTCACGTTCGAAGGCAGCTTCCAGTCGCTCGCCAGTTTGCCCGACATGCAGGAGCGCTGCATCATCTCCGACGGCGCGTCGAAAACCTGGGCGATGACCGGTTGGCGCATCGGTTTCACCGCGAACAAATTGCTCGCACCGGCGTTCACCAAATGGGTCACCAACACCGATAGCTGCGCGAGCCACATTTCGCAATGGGCGGCGGTGGCCGCCGTGAGCGGGCCGCAGCATGAGGCAGAAATGATGCGCAACAAATTCTTGGAGCGACGCAATCTGATCGTGCCGCTGTTGAATGCGATTCCCGGCATCAAA
>JANXNO010000419.1 GCA_025354075.1 Burkholderiales bacterium
GCACCGACCGTGAAGACGCCTCGGCCGGTGGCTTCACGTCGACCCAATGAGCCGCCCAGATCGACCGGCTTTCCGGTCACCACGCCGGTGGCGGTGGAGCCGGTGTTCATCGAATAGGTGTCCATCATCCACGCCATGATCTGCTCGTTGGTGTTGACGTCAGGCGCGGGGATGTCTTTGTTCGGGCCAATGATGATGCCGATCTCGCTGGTGTAGCGGCGCGTCATGCGCTCCAGTTCGCCACGTGACAGCTTTTTCGGGTCCACGCGAATGCCGCCTTTGGCACCGCCGTAGGGCAGGTTGAGCGCGGCGTTTTTAACGGTCATCCATCCAGCCAGTGCCATAACTTCATCAATGCTTACGTCCGGATGAAATCGTACGCCGCCTTTTCCGGGGCCGCGCGACATATTGTGTTGCGCACGAAAGCCTTCAAAGTGGGCGACGGTGCCGTCGTCGCGATTGATCGGAATATCCACCGCAAGCACCCGTTTACAGCGCTTCAGCGTTTCTACCCAGCGTTCGAGATGGCCGAGATGCGGGGCAACGCGATCGACCTGCTGCAGATACATCTGCCAGGGGCTGTGTGGGCTGTTGGGTACGTAGGAGAGACCGGGTGTGGCCATACTGAATCCGTGTTGCTGATAGGCGAAGGGTGCAATGTAGGTGGGATGCGCGGCGTCGACCAATGCTTTTACTGGCACGCACCATGCAATAAAGAAATCAAGGGGTTAGCCCGATGCTGTTCGAATAGAAACTCGGAATAATCGGAAAGTGGAGCGCGTTGATAGGCCTTGAGTCGTGTCGACGCCCTCTGATAACCACAAAATATTTAGGTCACCACGTCAGTGGAACGAGGGTTTTAATGAGTATCAAACACACCAGCGCCAGCCGTCTTGTGGCCGTGGGCTTCGCAATTGCGTCGTCAGCATGGGCCCATGCCGATACGTTATCGGGCATCAAGGAGCGCGGAGAATTCCTGCTCGGGCACCGTGAAAGTTCGTCGCCTTTTTCGTTCGTCAATGAAAAGGGCGAGGCGGTTGGCTATTCGGTGGATATTTGCATGAAGATTTTTGATGCGATCAAGGCCGAACTGAAGCGCCCCGACCTCAAAGTCAAATTTGTACCGCTGAAGCCCGCAGATCGTATTGCGGCGGTAAAGGACGGCAGGGTCGACGTTGAATGTGGTTCCACCACCAATACGGTTGAGCGGCAAAAAGATGTGGCCTTTAGCTACACGACCTTCGTCGCGGGTGCGCGACTGCTTGCCAAAAAAGACTCAAAGGTCAAAGAGCTCACCGACTTGCGCGGCAAAACCGTCGTAGTGACTGAAAAAACAACGACGGAAAAAGTGCTCGGCCAGGTCAACAAGGAACGCAATCTCGACTTAAAAGTGGTTACCGCCAAGGATCACCCCGAGGGCTTTATGAAAATGGAGACCGGCGTCGCCGTTGCGGTTGCCAATGATGACGCGCTGCTGTTTGGGCTGGTGTCAAAAGCCAAGGATCCGAGCGCGTTTGACTTCGTCGGCAAGTATGTTTCAGTGGAGCCGTACGGCATCATGTATCGCAAGGACGATCCCGCCTTTACCAAGCTCATGGACGTAACGGTCTCGAGCTTGTTTGCAACCGGGCAGATTCGTGCGATCTATGCAAAGTGGTTTGAAAGTGGTGTGTTCAAACTTCCCATGAACCAGTACATGAAAGAAAACATAAAAATTCCGAATCGCTACGGCGTTCAGTAGGCGCGTTTGGTGGTGCGGTGCAGTGCGTGGCCCGGAAGCGGCCCGGCAGCGGCGCGTATTCAGGCCACTGGCATAATGGATTAAGGCCGATTTTTGCGGGACTGATTCCCGTATCGGCCAATGTCTCTCACGTTAGCGAGGGTAGCGGGCTCGAAAAAATGGCGGAATCAAGCATCACCGATGCGCAGATGTTGCAGATCGTTTCACGCCACGTTGGTGCAACGATCTCCGTCTACGACCGGGATCTGAAATTTCGCTTCGTCAGCCACGGCTTCGCACGCTGGTTTGGGATGGAGCCCGAACAAATCGTTGGCCGCTCGCTCGCCGAATGCTACGGCGAACATAACTTTACCCGTTACCGTCCCTACATTGAGCGCGCGTTAAATGGCGAAACGGTCGCCTACGAGCGCGAAGTCAGAGACCCTTCTGGATTTGACGGCTGGCGCACGGTGAGCCTTGTGCCGTGGCGAGATGACGATGGCAACATTGTTGGTGTTGTGAATTGCGCGCTCAGCGTTCATGAGCTTAAAACCACTACCGAGGCGTTGCGTGCAGCCAACCAGCGGCTGACCTCACACATGGACAACAGCCCGTTGGCGGTGATTGAGCTGGATGCGAAGCTGAACATTACGCATTGGTCGCCGCGGGCAGAAAAGATGTTTGGCTGGGAGTTCGAATCCTCCGCCGATATGTCGCTGGATCATTTGCTGGGTACGACCGATGTCGAGGACGACAGTCTGCGGCAAGCGTTCATGCGACTACAGTCCGGTGAGGAGTCAAGCAATCGGGTGGAGACGCGCAACGTTCGTAAAAACAGCGTCGTGATCCACTGCGAGTGGTTTAATTCGGCGCTGACTGACGATCACGGGCAAGTGGTGTCCATCATGTCGCTGGTGCAGGATGTGTCAGAACGCGTGCAGATGGTGGAGCAGATGCGCGAACTTGCCGAGCACGATTCACTCACCGGTTTGCTCAATCGCAGCGCGTTTCGCTTGCAGATGGAGCGTGGACTGCGACGGGCGCGCAACACGCAGGAGCTGGTCGCGCTTTTGTTCATTGATCTTGACGGGTTCAAACAAGTGAATGACACGCTGGGGCATGGCGTGGGTGACGACGTGCTGCGTGAAGTCGCTCGTCGCATTACGCGATCAGTTCGCGCCGCCGACATCGTGGCGCGCATTGGCGGCGATGAGTTTGTTGTGCTGTTGGAAACACCGGTGACGTCGGGCATCGCAGAAGAGGTGAGCAGCCGAATTCTGGCGCTGTTATCGGAGCCCTACGCGTTTGATGGATTGACCGACGCCGGGGCGATGCCGCAGGTGGGCGCAAGTATTGGTGTGGCGCTGTATACGCCGCAAGAGAGCCACGTCGACAGCTTGTTCAAGCGAGCGGACGCGGCAATGTATGACGCCAAGCGCGCGGGCAAAGGCTGCGTCCGTTATGCGGGGCCAGGCGAGTAGCGGCGTGTACCTGCAGGAGCGACCCCGGCCGCCCCTGCAACAGCGGTTGCGTTAGCTAATGCTCTGCTGATACCGAAAGAAATTCAGTGGGTCGTATTTCTGCTTGATCGTTAGTAGCGTCGGATATGCGTCGCCCCAATACGCCCAGCGGAAATTCTGCAAACTTGCATCGGCGTAGTTCTGATACACGTGACCATTGGCATAGGGCGCGACAATGGCAAGCAGGCCACGCATCCATGTTTCCATCTGCTCACGTTCATTCGAGTCGCGCCAGAACACATCGACGCAAAAGTCCATGTATACATTGCGATGAATGAACGCGCTGTCCGCCACCGGATAACGGTTGATCGCACCGCCGTACGGCTCGGTGTACATCAGGCTCCATTTGTTCGGCGACGTTGCCACATAGTCAACGACCTGTTGCCATGCCGATTGCGGCATCGGCGCAGATAAGTAGCACGACGCCTTGCTCTCCGGCGTGCCGTCTGGTTGATCCGGCAATGGGTACGGCACGTTTTCCAGATACGCGTCCATGTCAGGGTAGGTGCCGACTTGATCGACCAATAACTGCGCACTTGGAAATGCCAGCAGCGATTGAATCGATGCCAGTCCGTCAGCGCGATCACCGACATACATGCCCTGCACCATGTACACCGCTTGCCCTTGATAAAAGCCGACGTTCATCATGTAACCCAGCTGATCCGGGCATCCTGCCACCATGTATTCGTTCTGCATGAGCGCCAGCACAGCAGCGGCGTCCGCAGCGCTCCATGAAATCGCCCACGCCCATACGGACGGCAGCGGCACCATGCTGTAGCCGACCTGAGTGACCACGCCGAAGTTGCCTCCGGTTCCCCCCCGCAACGCCCAGAACAGATCGCCATAGGCGTTGTTCGCCGTCGCTGTCACGATGCTGCCGTTGGCGAGAATCACTCGCATCGATGTCACGCAATCGCTTTGAATGCCGTACGCGCGCGACGTGTAGCCGTATCCGCCGCCTCGCACAAAGCCGCCCACACAGACGCTGCCGCAAGCGCCTGTCGGTACGTGCCAGCCAGTGTTGTTCATCACGCCGTTGAAGGTGTCCCAGTTGGTGCCGCCAGCGGCGTACACAATCTGATTGGGGTAGTCGATGAACACGCTATTCATGCGGCTCACGTCAATCACCAAACCCGTGTTGACCGAGTAGCCCGCGCTGCTGTGGCCACCTGCGCGCACAGCAGTCCAAATCTTCCATTTGCGGGCAGCCCGCAGGCATTCCTGAATGTCCGATTCATTGACGCAATACACGATGACTTTGGGGTAGATGTTGAACGCAGGATTCGACTCTTTGCGATCCTTGTCGTAGTCGGGATCACCGGGGATGACGACTTGCCCAGTGATCGTCGCTTCGATTGCCGCCAGTTCTTCCCACGGCAACGAGTCGGGCGTAGGAGGCGCGTTTTGTGCGGACAAAGCGTTGAAATGCGCGACGCGTCTGGCTTTTAGCAGCCGTGCTGGACTCTTGCGATGGGCCATATTTGTAACTCCTCCCCTTACTGATGCGTGGTTGTGTCCGTTAAGGCTGGATCGTCAGACGATTCTGGCAACGTATAAAGCATAGGGCATCAAAACGTTAAAATCGAGCTTTCCCGCACAAGCTTTGGGTGTTCGTATCGCGAACCACTGGAGCGTCACCATTCAGGCAAATGCCCGCCCCATTTCAGACTCCGCATGGCTCAACCATGATCTCGATGCGCGGCTCCGCCACGCTTTCCCAGTTCCGTCAGGACAAACTTGTCGCCGCGCTCGCTGAACATCGCGTGACCGATGTCAGCGCGGAGTTCTGGCATTTCGCCGAGCTGGTGCGTGAGGCCACGCGTGATGAACGCCTTCAGCTTGATGCACTGCTTGCGTACGGAGCAGATGCGGAGCCCAGTGAATCGCATCAACATGCGTTTCTCGTTGTACCTAG
>JANXNO010000466.1 GCA_025354075.1 Burkholderiales bacterium
TTTGAGCACCACGCAGTAGTAGACGGCCAGCGCCAGCATGACGAGCCCCTGGCCGCGCAAAAACTCGGACAGCACCGCGTCGATCTCACGCGCCAGACCGCGCACCATTGACCGCGCGCTGTGTGGCACCACGCGGTCGATGCCGTCGATCAATTGCGGCCAGTCGCGCAGCAAATAAAACATCACCACAGGCGCGAGCATCAGGTTCACGACGAGCCCAAGCACGAATTGCCCACCCAGTTTCATCGATCCGGCGAGGCTCGCCGACAGGTCACCCAGCGCCCCTGCGTTGTCCTGCGCGAGCGTCTTGAGCTGCGTTAAATCAAACGACAGCGACGTGCCCAGCACACGGTTGACCTGCGGCAACCAATCGGTTTGAACCCGCGTCAAAAGCTCTGGCAGTTTGGCGGCAATCTGCGAAATCTCGGCGGAGACCAGGGGTGCGACCACCAGTACCATGCCGGCAAACGTCGCGCCAATCGCCACAATGATCAGTACGGCACCCGCAGCACGAGGCACGCGCCGCGCCGCCAGCCACGACACGGCAGGTGTAGCCACATAAGAAAGAATCGCGCCGAACATGAACGGTGTGAGCACCGGAGCCAGCGCTTGCAACAAAAATCCGAGCGCCACCAGCACCGCGATGATCATGAATGCGCGCACCGAAGGCGACAAATCCGTCCACCATTGCGGGCGCACAGTCACATGCTGCGGCGGCAACGGCGATGCCGCGACAGCCGCGGCTAGCGCTGGCGGGCTAAAATTTTCATTTGCGTGGTCTGCGCTTCCCGCGTCTTCTGCGTTCTGCGCGTCTTTCGCCTCAGCGTGCTTTGCATTCATAGTGGGCGGCATTAAATCACGATCACGCTCTTCCAGATATGACTGCCTCCACGACATCGACTCACGCCGACGCACTGACCTACGAAATGGCCGGCGTCAACTACGATCAGGTTGACCCGATCAAATTGCTGGCGCAACAAAGCGCCAAAGCCACCGCGTCGCAGCTCGACCAGCATGGGCTGAGTGAAATCACAGCCTCGCGCGGTGAATCGGCGTACGTGCTCGACGCCGGGCCGTTTTATCTTGCGTCCATCGTTGAATGTCTCGGCACCAAAATTCTCGTGGCCGACGCCGTGTATCGCGAAACGGGCAAAAGTTTTTACGCCGC
>JANXNO010000490.1 GCA_025354075.1 Burkholderiales bacterium
GACGGGGGCGCTTAAACGTCACTCCGGCCTGTTGGTACTGGTTGCGGCGCTGGTCTGCCTGCTGGGGTTCTGGTCGGTCACGTGGGCCGCCGCGGTCGGACTGCTGGCAACGCTGCTGGCCGGCCTGCATGGACTGCACCGATTGGCGCACATGACCGAGAGCCACGGCGCGATCGGCAAGATCGCCAACGCCCGCGCGTCGATCCTGGCCAGGCTCGGGAGGAAGCATGACTGACGTGCAGGCAATGCCGCGGGTTTCGCTGGTCATCATGTCCTACAACCAGGACGCCTACATCGCCGACGCCATCGCCGGCGCGATCGCCCAGGACTACGCGAACTTGGAGATCATCGTCACCGACGATGGCTCCTCGGATGGCACGCCGCAAATAATCGCCGAGTGGGCCAGTCGCCACCCCGGCAAGATCACCCCGGTGCTGAGCGCGGTCAATTCCGGCATTTCGAAGAATTGCAATCGCGGGCTGGCACGCTGCAGCGGCGAGTTCGTTTCGTTCGTGGGCGGCGATGACGTGCTGCTGCCGTCCAAGATCAGCGAGCAGGTGGCGTGGTTCCAGGTATGTCCTGATGCAGTGCTTTGCGGCCACCGCGTCGATATCTTGATTGACGGCGTCGTAGTCAAGGCGGATGCGGCTTACACGAATTTCGGCCGAGGGGCCGGACCCGAGCAGTTCATCTCGGAGGGCATGCAACTTCATGGTGCAAGCCTGATGGCACGTGCCTCCGCCATGCCGAGCTTCGGCTTCGACGAGAGCATCCCGATGGGCTCCGACCTTATGTTCTGCATCGATGTGCTCTCCGGTGGCGGTCAGTATGGATTCGTCGATCAGGTGTTGGCGAACTACCGTATCCATGGGGGGAATATCAGCACCCAGAATATCGATACGCTCTTGAAAGACTACGAACAAACGTACCTGCAAGCCGCGCGGCGGTATCCACGCCTGAACCACATGTGCCAATCCGCGATCACGCGCCATGTGCACTACTACGGTGCGGTGAAGAAACTCAGTGCTGGTGACGTCATGGCCGCCAAGGCGGGTTTGAGGAAAGCCATCGCGAGAAATCCGCTATACGCCAGAGCATGGGTGAGGCTTGCTCAAGCCTTCTTGAAAGGTCGCTCCTGATGGCCAGCGCAGGACGTCACGAAGGCCGGTATCTTTGGATACCGGAAGCCCGTGAGCTATACGGCTCAGGTTGTATTGCTCGCTGCGATGGAACGTTCGATTGGAGCGGGATGCAGGAGTCGGATCACCGTGAATCACGCTGACGCCGATACCGCAGCGCTTCCGTTGGTGACGTTCATCCTGTTGACGTATAACCAAGAGCGTTGGGTCAGGGCCGCCGTGGAGGGGGCGCTCGGCCAAGACTACCCCAATTTGGAAATCATTGTCTCGGATGACTGCTCGAGCGACAGGACGTTCGAGATCCTCCAGGAGATCAAAGCCGGATACGCGGGCCCGCACACGCTCGTGGTAAGGCAGACAGAGAGGAATTGCGGATCACTGCTCCACGCTGCGGATGTCGCTGGTATTGCGCGTGGAAGACTGCTCGTGCTCGCGGCCGGCGATGACGCGTCAAAGTCGCACCGCACGCGAGTGCTTCACGATGCATGGAAGAAGACCGGGGCATGGGGGCTGAGTTCACGATTCGATAGTGTCGACGAGGAAGGCCTTGTGCTGACGGAGGGCGTGCAGGCGGATGTCATCGAGTCACACGGCTTCGAGAAGTTCTTCGTGGCGGGAAGTGGTCCAGTGCGCGTTGTGCATGGTTGCACCTCCGCCTACGACGCCCAGCTGTTCAGGCATCTGCACCTTGACGAGTCGGACTACATCCTTTCGGAGGATGGTGCCCTGAGTGTGCTGGTGAACCTGCTCGGCAAGGACATCATGCACCTCGAAGATAGCCTAGTCTTGTACAGGCAGAGTTCCAGCTCACTCACCAACAACATCGTCAGGAAGGTGCTGACCTACGCCGATGTGGTTCGTGACGAGAAGAACATCGAGCGATTCGCATTGTCCCAGGCAAACCGTTGCAGGCTTTTCTTGCGAATGAATGAGTACCTCGGTGACGCCAGAGTCAGGTCGGTCAGTGTTCCCGGCGTCACCGAGGAATTGAGGCGCCAGGAAGTGAAGATGAACTGGTTCGCGTTGTCGCCGTTGTCCAAGGTCGCCAGCTTGATTCATGGACGGGTGGAGCCCCGATGGGCGCTACCTCGCAGCTTCGGCAGGCCGCTCTTCTATTTTCTGAAATCGCTCGCAAGCCGCCTTAACTGAGCGCAGGTGAACCACGATATGACGCGTCCTTACGCAGAAGCATTGCGAAAGCCACTGGTTCGAACTGTTCGGTTCGTGCGGCGGCTCCGCAACTTCCTTACCTTGACGAAGCTCAAGCTCAAGGGCTGCTCGGTGGACTGGTCGGCAACCGTGCATCCCTCCGCCGTGTTCGAGCGCAGCGGCGGCGCGATCTCCATCGGCGCCAACACGGACGTCGACAGGGGGGCCATCATCCGCGCGATGGGTGGGGCGATCCACATCGGCTCGGATTGCAATGTCAATGCCTATTCCTTCCTGTCCGGGGGTGGTGGTCTTTACATCGCGGACCACGTGATGATCGCAAGCCACGTATCCATCTACGCGTCCAATCACGTGTTCGCGGATACGACCGTGACGATGAACAAGCAGGGGCTGTCCATGGAACGCATCGACATCGAGCGGGACGTGTGGGTAGGCACGGGCGTGCGTATTCTGGATGGTGTCGTGGTCGCGACCGGGTCTGTCCTGGCGGCAGGTGCGGTCATCACGAAATCGACGAACCCGCATTCGATCAACGGCGGCGTGCCGGCTCGGCAAATCGGCACTCGATTGGCGGATGGCTCGGCTGGACAGGTCGCGGCAGTGGCAGTCGCGACCGAGGCTGGAGTTTCTGGTGACTGAGGATGTGCAGCCGAAGGTGTCCATCCATGTCATCTCGTACAATCAGGAACTGTATATCGCTGAAGCCATACAGAGCGCGGTGTCGCAGGACTATCGGAATCTTGAGGTGGTGATTTCCGACGATGCGTCTAGCGACCGCACGTTTTCCATCATCCGTGAGTTGCAATCTGTGCACCCTGCGAGGATCGTCGCGTTGCGCAACGAAGCCAACGTCGGCATCACGCGCAATTCGAATCGGGCGTTGCGTGCGTGTTCGGGAGACTACATCGCGTTTCTGGGGGGCGATGATGTGCTGTTGCCGGGAAAGATTTCCGCGCAAGTAGAATGGTTCCAGCGGGATGCCGGGCGGGTATTGTGCGGGCACAAGACAGAGGTCTTTTATGAAGACGCGTCGCGACCACCGAAATTGGATAGGGAGGCTTGTCGCGAAGGCGTGGGTCCAGAACAGATCATCCGCCACGGCGCTCCCTTCTGTGGCTCTGCCGTGATGGTAAGGGCAAGTGCCATTCCGGATCACGGGTTCGATGAGGCAATCCCCATTGCATCTGACCTGATGTTCTGGATCGACGTGTTGGCGTCAGGCGTGGCATTCGGATATGTGGACGGTGTGTATGCGCGTTACCGCCGACATTCCAACAATATCAGCTCCCGCCACGCTGACATGCTCAATGACGTCGAAAAAACTTACCGGATGGTTGCGGCGAAATATCCCGTATTTCACGACCTGTGCTTAGACTGCATCATCAGGCACGTCGTTTACTTCGGGGGTGTTCGGGCCTTAACGGCAGGCGACAAGCTCTTGGCGCGCCAACGCTTCCTCCGGGTACTGAGGGAGAAGCCATTTTTTTTCAAAGCGTTGTTGCGGCTTCTGCAAACACTGTGAGTCGAATGGCATCGAGTATCACCGACGTCAGCCTTGCTCAACAGCATTCATTGCCTCAGGAAGGCCTAGTAGATCGGAGACAGTATGAAGAACTGGCGTGAAATAAGCGGAGACCCGAACGCAAAGGAAGT
>JANXNO010000516.1 GCA_025354075.1 Burkholderiales bacterium
TATTTGTCATTTTTCAGTTACTCCAATTCATCAACCAACAGCGACCGCAGCACCGGGCGCGGCTACCACGGATCCGCGTCGTCCCAACTTGCGCGAGCCGACCAGCCATTGCACGAACACAATCGCGACGATCATGATCAAAATCAGAACCGCGCAATACGCAATCGCCACGCCGTAATCGCCGTTAATCACGCGACCGATGATGTATGTGGTTGCCACTTCGGTATCGCCAGAAACGAGGAACACGATGGCGCTTACGGTGGTCATCGAACGCACAAATCCGTAGATCAACGCGCCGACGATGGCGGGCTTTAGCAACGGCATCAGCACGCGTCGGAACGTGGTCGCGCCGTTCGCCCCCAGCGTCGTACTCGCTTCGTCCAGCGACTTGTCCAATTGCGACAACGCCGCAATACCGCCGCGCACGCCGACCGGCAGATTGCGGAACACAAAGCACAGCACGATGATCAACCCTGTGCCGGTCAATTCAATGGGTGGCACGTTGAACGCGAAGATGTAAGCGACGCCGATGACCGTGCCGGGAATCGCAAAAGACAGCAGTGTCAGGAACTCAAATGCACGCTGGCCCTTGAATGTCGTTCGCGCGATCAAATACGCCGACAAAATCCCGACGATGGCGGTCAACGGGGCAGCCGCTAGTGAAAACTGAAGGGTGTTGATCAATGAATGCCATGCTGCCCCCGTGAACAGCCAGCCGTTCGGTCCGTGATCAATCGAAAAGCCCTTCACGAAGTGCTCCAGCGTGAGCGTGTGATCGCGTCCCCACACTTTCGCAAAGGCACCAAACAGGCTCATGCCGTACAGCACCACCGTCAAACCGAGCCACGGAATGCCAACAAACAGGGCCGTGCGCCGGACGCCTTCCGGCAATGGGCTTGGTAGACCGGTGTCACCCTTGCCGGACACCGTGACGAAGCTCTTTTTCGCAGTGGCTTTGCGTTGCAGCCAGAACGCGAACAGTGCGAACGCGAGCAGGATCAACGAGTAAACGGCAGCCTTGCCCTGATCCAGTTGCGCGCCGACAATCGCGAAGTAAATTTCGGTGGACATCACGCCGAAGTTGCCACCGAGGACGACCGGATTACCGAAGTCGGCAATCGATTCGATAAAGCCAACGAGGAACGCATTGGCCAGACCCGGTGCCATCAGCGGCAACGTGACGTAGCGGAAGGTCTGCCAGCGCGTGGCGTGCAGCGACTGGCTCGCCTCTTCGAGCGTCGGGCTGACGCCTTCGACCACACCAATCAATACCAAAAACGCTACGGGCGTGAACGCAAACAACTGCGCCAGCAACACGCCCGGCATGCCGTAAATCCAGCGCGTTTGAGGAATGCCAAATGCCCATTCGAGGAACTGATTCACCACACCGGCACGACCAAACAGCATGATGAGTGCTAAGCCGACCACGAACGGCGGCGTGATGATCGGCAACACAGTCAGCAGCCGCAAAATCTTCTTGCCGCGAAAGTTCGAGCGCGTCACGATCAGCGCCAGCATCAGGCCC
>JANXNO010000543.1 GCA_025354075.1 Burkholderiales bacterium
CACATGTTGTTCAAGGGCTCGACCAAGTTCCCCGACGTGAACGCTGAATTCTCCAAACGCGGCGCGCAGATGAACGCCACCACGCGCACCGACATCACCAACTATTTCGTCACGCTGCCCGCGACCGAAGACAACCTCAAATTCGCCATCGAGCTGGAAGCGGATCGCATGGTCAATGCTTTCTTGAAGAAAGAGGATCTCGACAAGGAGTTCACCGTCGTCAGGAATGAGTTCGAGCAGGGCGAAAACGAGCCCGGATCGGTCGCCGCCAAGCGGCTGTTTTCAGCGGCGTTTGACTGGCACAACTACGGCAATTTACCCATAGGCAATCGCGGTGATATCGAGAACGTCGCCATCGAAAATCTGCGCGCTTTTTATCGCACTTATTACCAGTCCGACAATGCCACGCTGCTGATCGCGGGCAAGTTCGATGCGGAGCGCGCGCTGCTCAACGTTTCGCAAGTGTTCGGCGTCACGCCCAAGCCCACGCGCGTGCTGCCGGTGATCAACACCGTCGAGCCGACGCAGGACGGCGAGAAGAGCGTGGTGGTGCGGCGCAAGGGCGACATCCAGATTATTTTCGACGCGTACAAAGTGCCCGGCGCGCTTCATCCTGACTCGATGGCGCTGACCTATGCGTCGTTGATTTTGGGGCAAACGCCTTCGGGTCGTCTGCACAAAAAGCTCGTGGAAACCGACAAAATCGCGCTGGCTGGTTACGCGCAAACGCTGGGCTATGTCGACCCGCAACTGATCATCATGACCACCGTGCAAAAGGCCGGCGAGGACGTCGACAAGCTGCGCGGCGCGCTGGTGGCCGAGGTCGAGGGCTTTGCCAAAGCGCCGCCGACGCCTGAAGAAATGGCGCGCAGCAAGCAGATTCTGGAGAACAGTATGGACGCCGTGCTCGCGCAGCCAGAGCGCTTGGGCCTCGCGCTGTCGAGCTACATCGGCCTCGGCGACTGGCGCTTGTTTTTCTACAACCGCGAACGACTGGGCAGCGTGACTGCTGCGCAAGTTCAACAGGTCGCCGCGAAATATTTCATCCGTGACAACCGCACGATGTCTACGTTCCTGCCGGAAAATGAACCGAAGCGCGCCGAGATCACAGCGGCCCCGCTCGCCGACGCCGTGCTCGCAGGCTGGACGCCAACGACGACGGTGGCGCAAGGTGAAGTGTTCGAACCCACCGCGAAAAACATCGACGCACGAACCGTGTTCAAACAGATTGGCGGGCTCAAGGTCGCCCTGCTGCCGAAGAAGACGCGTGGCGAGACGGTGCAGGTGCGGATCAGTTTGCGTAATGGCGATGAAACGACGTTGACCAATCGCAGTGAGTTGCTTGATTTATCCGGCCAGATGTTGACGTTAGGCACGTCGAAATTCAGCCGCGCCGCACTGGCCGACGAATTGCAAAAGCGGCAGATTCGCGGCGGCATTACCGGGTTTGAGACCAAGCGCAGCGAGCTGATTTCTGCGATTGAACTGGTGGCGCACGTCGCGCGCGAACCGGTCTTTCCGGCAGACGAAATTGAGCAGGTGCGGAAGAATGCCCTCGCAGGCATCGCGCTGTCGAAATCTGATCCGGGCGCTTTGGCGCAGGAGCGCATGTCGAGCCATTTCAACGCGTATCCGAAGGGGCATCCCAATTACTCGATGTCAACCGTTGAAACCGAGGCGTTGTTCAAAGGTTTCACACGCGACGACCTGGTCAAGGTGCGAGCCGATTTTTCGGGCGCGTCGAATGGCTTTGTGGTGATTGTGGGCGACTTTGACGTTGATACCGTGAGCGCGGCTATCGACAAGGCGTTTTCCGACTGGAAAAGCAAGGTGCCGTATACGCGCATTCCATCGCGTCTTGCGTCGCCCGCCGCCATCAACGAGTGGATCGACGCGCCCGACAAAGAGAGCGCGATTCTCAGCTCACGCGTGACGTTCGCCATGAGGCGCGACGACCCGGACTATCCAGCGATGTGGGTGGCCGATGCGTTAATGGGCGCAGGTGGTGATCTCGACTCGCGTTTGATGAAACGCATTCGCGGCAAAGAGGGTTTGAGTTACGGCGTTGGCAGCAGTTTTTCAGCGGGTGTTTGGGAGCCAGTGGCCAGTTGGGGCGTGTCCGGCAGCGCCGCGCCGGGCGCGATTGCGAATATGGAACGCTTCATGCTCGAAGAAATTAATCGCGCCCGCGACGAAGGGTTCACCGCTGACGAAGTGGCCCGCGTGAAGACAAAAATCCGCGCCAACTACGACCAGTTCTACGCCAGCGACGCGCAAGTGGCCGGCGCATGGCTCGACCGCATGGATCGCGGTCTGACCTTCGCCGATTACGAGGCGTTCGTCGCCAAGGTGCGAGCGGTTACGCCAGAGCAGGCCACTGCCGCGTTCCGCCAATACGTCGACCCGGCCAAACTCTCCGTCATAAAAGCAGGCGACAAGAAAAAGGCCGAAGCGAAATAGCGCGTTGGGCCTTTTGTAGGGTGCGACTTTTTGCCCTCCGTAAGCCGGAGGGCGGGCGATTTAGCCCAGTTGCGCCAGCATGTTCTCGGCAAACGAGCAGTTTGCCGGGCCGACGCCTTCGACGTTGACCTGTTTGACGACACCGTTTTCAACCAGCAGCGAGAAGCGCTGGCAACGCACGCCCATGCCTTTGGCGACAAGGTCTAGCTCAAGGCCAAGCGCCTTGGTGAACGCGGCCGAGCCGTCGCCCATCATGCGCACTTTGCCTTCGACGTGTTGCGTCTGCCCCCACGCGCCCATCACAAAGCCGTCGTTGACCGCCATGCAGATGATCTCGTCGACGCCTTTGGCTTTGAGCGCGTCGTAAT
>JANXNO010000551.1 GCA_025354075.1 Burkholderiales bacterium
CACAGCAGATGGCTGGTATTCGCGATGTACTGTCACGACTCTTAGGAGCCGTATTCAGCGAATCAAAATTTGCTGAGCAGCCCATGGTTCGCGGCGTTTATTTCACTTCCGGCACGCAGGAGGGCACGCCGTTTGATCGGGTACTGGGCGCAATGCAGCGAACCTTCCGCGTGCCAAGCAAGGTGCTTACAGCCGAGGCTTCAGCTGGCACCGGGAAGAGCTTCTTCCTTCAGGACTTGCTGCAAAAAGTAATCTTCCAGGAACACTTCATTGCGGGGCGTAACCTCGCAGCGGAACGCAAGCTCAAGTGGCTGCGTTGGGGAGGCATCGCCGCCTGTGCTCTCGCCTTCATCGGTGCCAACATCGCCTGGTGGATAAGTTACGGCAATAACGTGACCTACATTGGAGAGGTTGGTACCAAGACCGAGGCGTTACAAACCGCCGTGGCTGCCATTTCGCCAAAGCCGGACGAGAGCGCACCTGCTTTGCTGGAAACGCTTAACCAGGCGCGAGACGTGCCGTTGAGCGCCAAGTTTGACTTTGCAAACCCGCCGTGGAGTTATCGCTACGGTTTGTTCCAGGGCCCCAAACTCGATATCGCGGCGCAAAACGTGTACGAGCGGTTGCTTGAAGACACCTTTATGCCGCGAATCACAGCGCGTCTGGAAGCCATGCTGCAGGCGGCTCCAGCGGCAAACAGCCCGGAATTTACCTATCAGGCACTCAAAGCCTATCTGATGCTGTTCGATCGCACGCGGGTTGATGGCTCGTTCCTCAAGAGCTTCATCGCCAACGACTGGCGAACACAGCTGCCAGCGGACACTCCGAACGAGCTGCGCAAGCGTCTGGTTGACCACCTTGATCAGCTCATCCGTGATGGAAAATTCGGATCACCGTTTCCGCAAAACGTGGCGTTGGTGAAAACGGCGCGTGATCAATTGGCATTGCTCACGCCAGCCCAACGAGGTTACAGCCGTATCAAAACGCGCTTGAGCGGTGCCGACATGCCGGAATTTACGGTGCTCAGCGCGGCTGGCGATCAGGCGGCGTCGGTATTCACACGACTGAGCAAACAGCCGCTCGGCAGCGCGGGCATTCCAGGGTTTTTCAGTGAGCGCGGGTACAACACCTTTTTCAAAGCTGAGCTGACCAAATCCGCCGTCGAAATGGTGCGCGAGGACGCCTGGGTGCTCGGCCGGGGCGGCGCGACTACGCAGGTAGCTATCAGTCCAAGCGACGCCATTCGCCTTAACGAGCAAATCCGCGCGCTCTACCTGACTGAGTACGCAAAGGAATGGCAAAACTTCCTGCTCGATATCCGTCTGAAGCCAACGGGTGGACTGGCCGAGACAATTCAGGCGGCGCGCGTGCTTGCTTCGCCGGACTCGCCGTTGGTGTTGTTGGTGCGCTCCGCGGTGCGCGAAACCACGCTCCTCAAGGTGGAGTCAAGCAACCAGACGCTGATTGAACGGGGTGCCGAAAAGCTGGATAAATTGCAGAAGGAAATCGAGGCTGCCGGCAGTTCTAACCCGCTTGCTGCCAATACTCCAGGCGCGCGAGACATCCGCCCCGAAGATGTGGTGCAGGGCCGCTTCAGAGAGCTGCGCGCGCTCGCAACTGGGCCCGCTGGTACCGCGCCGATTGACAATCTCGCCAAGAATATTCAAGAGTATCTAGTGAGCCTTGAGGCCGATCAGCGCAACATGAGTAATGGCATCACCAAACGCTCGCAAGATGCTGAAAATCGATTGCGTTCGCAAGCCGCATCGTTACCTACACCTGTTCGGGAAATTCTTGAAGCGTTGTCCGGGGCTGCGTCGCAGCAAACCGCCACGGCACTGCGCGCCAATGCGGCGGCCAACGTGAAGGGCGGCGTTGGCCAGCTTTGTGGCAAGGTGATCGGTGGTCGCTACCCGTTTTCCCGCAGTTCTCAACAGGACGTTCTGCCAAACGATTTCGGTCAATTATTTGCGCCGGGTGGCGAAATGGAGACGGTGTTCCAGTCGATAGCGGCGTACGTCGATACGTCGAAGAACCCCTGGGCACCGCGACCTGGTCCTGACGGTGCTGCGGCTGGAACGGCGTCAGATCTGGCTCAATTTCAGCGTGCACGAGACATCAGGGATGCGTTTTTTGGTGGCGGGAATCGTTCGCCTGGTTTCGAGGTCGTGGCGCGGGTGACGACAACCGGTACCGACAAGATCGAGCTGGACGTTGACGGTCAAACCGTGGTCTCGGGCGACAGCGGAAAAAACGTGTCTTGGCCTGGCCCTAAGAAAACTGGGCAGGTTAAGCTGGCCGCGTTAAGCGCAACCGGCACGCGCAGTCCCGGCATCACGACCGAAGGCCCGTGGGCGCTCAATCGTCTGATTGATCGAGGCACCCAGCAACCGGGTACTCCTGCCGAGCGCGTATTGGTCAACATCAACGTCGACGGACGCGATGCCACACTGGAGTTTCGCGCCATGTCGGTCAGAAATCCACTGAAACTGCCGGCACTGCAGGCTTTCTCGTGTCCTGGTCGAGCATGAACCAGCGCATGGACGACCGACGTATCCAAAGCTTTGCCTGGTACGGAAAATTACCGAGCGCAGGTGACTTCATTTCGCGCCGCATGCCCTATGGTTTGCAGCAGTTTTGGGACGCGTGGTTGGCTACGGGGATGGAGACGCTCAAGGAGCGTCACCCGGTGAGTGGCTGGGCGGTCTGGGGGGCAATGCCCAAGTGGGCGTTTTTGCTTCCTCATCAGCCTGGCGTGCCCATCGCACAGCTCGGTGTGCTCGCGCCGTCCTGTGACCGCGTGGGTCGCGTTTTTCCCTTTTTGACCACGACTGCCATCGTTGCCGACAACGCCGCCAATGTCTTGCCTCGCGCCGCAGCGATCAGTCTGGCCTGGAGCGAAGTCATCGCCGAGGCGCAAGCCGCTCGCAGCATGGTGGAAACCGTCGATGCCCGGCTCGCGGAGGTATTGACGGGCATTCTGGCTGAAGATGTGCCGCTGATAGACGGTGATGTCACGCTGCCTCAGGGCGTGAGCCCTACGTCGCTGCCGTGGCCGGGTCTCGCCGAGCAATTCGACCTCGGTGGATCGGAGAGTTATTGGTGGAGCGTTCCTCCAGCAAATACCGGATTTCGGGCAAAGACGCACCACGGCCCGCTTAACGCAACGCAGTTCTACGGGCTCAGCCTTTAAAAACACCGGTCAATATTCGCTCGACAAACGTTGTGACTACATTGGTAATCGGCGTCGACTTTACGTCGGCTCCGTCGCGTCGCAAACCCATCGTGGTGGCACGTGGCACGCTCGACGACGTAGTGCTCCATATGCACAGCCTGTCGAGCCTTGTCACCTTTGAAGCCTTCGACGCGCTGCTAGCGGAAAGTGGGCCATGGATCGGTGCCTTCGACTTGCCGTTCGGATTGCCGCGCGAATTGGTCACAACGCTAGGCTGGCCGATGCAGTGGAATGCGTTGGTGGCGCATATCGACGCCATCGGCAAAGACGCGTTCAAGTTGGCATTGAATTCGGTGCGTGAGTCACGACCGATGGGCGAGCGCTACATCGCGCGTCGCGGCGATTCCGCAGCCGGATCATCGAGCCCGATGAAGCTGGTTAATCCACCTGTAGGTTTGATGTTTTTTGAAGGTGCGCCTCGTATCGCGCGTTCGGGTGTGTCGGTGGTTCCGTGCTCGCCAGCTGATGACTTACGCGTCGTGCTGGAGGGCTATCCGGGATTTCTGGCGCGACAAATCACCAAGGCGAGCTATAAAAAAGACGGTCCCGAGGGGCGCTCAGCATCGAGGCTGATCAACCGCAAACTTATTGTTGAAGCGCTGGTGAGCGCATCACAACTAATCGGCGGCTTGCATGTTGAACTTCCGCAATCGCTGCGCCTCGCATGCATCGATGACGGCTCAGGTGACGCGCTTGATGCGGTGCTCTGTGCGGTGCAGGCTGCAATGGCGTGGCGCGTCTGCGAGGGTGGGAGCCGTGACTTCGGTATCCCGCTAACGGCAGATCCGCTCGAAGGCTGGATCGCCACGGTACCGGCTCCATAAAACCTGTCGGTGATTGCGCATCCTCGAACCAAAGCTGCGGCACGCATCGTTGCGATTGCAAATCAATAGGAGCCTCATGCGTGAACACTGCTACAAGGAGCATCACCGCATCGCATTGAACTGGAACCGGACTTAAATGATCAGTCGCACGCTCTACCTGTGCCCCAGTGACCGCTCGGCACGCGCTTTTCATGCCGTTTTGGCTGCACGCGATATCGCGCCGCCGGACTGTATGGACATTGAGCAATTTTGTCGTGATCTCTGGCAGCGAGGACAACTGTTTGGACTGATCAGCGATTCACGTGAGCTCGTCGACAACATGGCCATGAGCGCGTTATGGCAGCACGTCGTGGCCGCTGAAACGGGTTTCAGCGACGCCGAAGTCGCCCGCGTTGCAACACTGGCGAGTGATGCCTGGGCGCTGGCATTCCGTTACGCATTTCCCATGATGAGCCTGCAAAATCTCGTCGCTGGCAATGACAATCTAGCGCTGTTCGCACGTTGTTCGCTCCGTATGCAGGCTCTGTTGAAACAGCGTCGCGGTGTCACGCAGCCCGAGCTTGCGCCCGCGCTGATTGCAGTGCTTGACGCGCTGCAACCGCTGTTGCCCGCGCGTATCGTGGTCACGCCCGCATTTGCGGCCAATGCCAGTCACACGCGTTTGCTCAACGCAATCTGCCAGCGTGGCGTAGATGTCGAACCGTGGAGCGCTGCTGATCACCACAACATGCCGGCCACGGCCCATCGCTTCACCGACGAAACACAGGAAATGAATGCCGCCATTGTCTGGGCGGCCGCGACGGTTGAACAGGCCGCAACTAATGCAGGCAGCATTGCCATCGTTGTGCCTGAACTTTCGTCGCGTCGCAACGTTTGGCTCGCGGCGCTTCGCGAGCAGCTGAATCCAGATCAGTGGTGGCTCAATCCGGAAACCGATCGCGATCAATTTAATCTTTCAGTGGGCTTGCGACTGGCTGAATATCCGCACATCGCCTGCCTCACCACGGTACTGCGTGCGGTGCATGGTGAAATTGAAACCGAAGTGCTGGCGCAGGCGCTCACGCATCCGCGTTGGGGACGATCCGCCAAAGCGCTGAAGCTTATCGAACAGCAGCAATGGCAGCTGCTCGAACGCGGCATCGATCAAACGAAGTTGGCGGATTGGCTCGATCTTCTACCTTCGACCAGCATGCAGTGCGATGCGCTGCATTCAGCGCATGATTTGCGAGCCTCACGCACCGAACACGCCGTGTATGTTGCCGAGACCATTCGCGCGCTTACCGAGCACGCAATGATTGCGCAATCCGACCTCTTTCAATTGGATGAAGCCTGGACGGAGGCGACCCAACGATGGACTGCCCTGGATCGTTGGATGCCGCAGGTCACGTGGCGTCAAGCTATTTCCGAAATTTCGCAGCTCGTCACTGAGCTAACCTTTCAGCCCAAAGCCGGACGTGCGCGAATTCAGGTGATGGGCTTGCTCGAGTCGGCCGGTGTGCCGTTTTCTGCGGCCTGGATCGTTGGATTCACTGATCGCGTGTTGCCCGAATCGTTCAAACCCAGTCCGATGCTGCCAATGGCGTGGCAAGCGGCAAACCACGTGGGCCTGGGTTCGCGAGACGAGGTGCGACGTCGAGCCGAAGCTTTATGGACAAATTGGGGTGCGCTTGCCAGCTCGTTGCGTGTCTCGTATGCAACGGACTCAGAAGCGGGCCCACAACATGCCAGCGCGCTTGCCGCGACGCTATCGTTTGCTGATTACCGCGCTACTGTTGTCAGTCGGGCCACACCGCTCAACCACACTAGAGTGAGCTTTGACGATGAAGCGATGCCCGCAAGAGAGTTCATGGCCGAGTCTGTCGCGCGACCACTGTCATCAAGCGACATTGAACGACAAGCACATTGTCCGCGAAAGGCCGCTGCATCGTTTTTACGTTTGCGTGAATGGCCTGAGCATGTCGTCGGTATTTCGCCGCGCGTTCGAGGCACGTTGGTGCATGACGTCATGGCAGCGATTGGTGAGGCGCGCATGCGTGGCATTCCGGAGGGCGCGGGCGAGCCCCACATCGCTACGCTGCGAGAGGTGGCAAGCGAAGCATTTACGCAGGCCGTGACGGTCGAAGCGGCAAAGCGCACGCGCATTCCGGTCGCGGTGTGGGACATCGAGTGCGCGCGACTACTGCCGCTGATTGATCAAGTGCTTACGCTTGATGCTGCGCGTGACGGGTTTCGCGTCGTCAATGTCGAAGAGGACGTGAAGGCAGCGCTGTTCAACACCACCTTTAAATTGCGCGTGGATCGAGTCGACGATTTCGCAGCAGCACAGACTGAGGAAGAGCAATTCGGCGTGGTGCTTGATTACAAGACCGGTGGCGTCTCGAGGGCGGATTGGTTCGCCGAGAACTCGTCGGGACGACTGGCGGCACCGCAACTACCGCTGTACCTGTTCGCATTGCACGCGGTCATTCCACCAGAGACACCGCGTATCGGTGCCATTGGCTACATCATCATTTCGGATGATGACGTGAAGTTCGTTGGTCTCGGCGCAGACGCTTCGCTTGAGGCGAAAAAACCGGGGAAAGACGAGCCTGAATGGTTTGACCTGACGATGCAGTGGAAAGACCAACTCACTCAGTTGACGGGCGAGATTCAAAGCGGCGTGGCGGAGCTAGCCCCACTCAAGGGGCGTGCGACCTGTCGCTATTGCGGGTTCGCGTCGTTTTGCCGTGAGCCGTGGTCGTTGTCAGGATCAGGCGCAGCCGAGCCAGACGACCTGGGCTCCACCGAAGCTGGGAGTGTCGCGTGAACGCCGACTATTTGGCCGACCACGCCAACGACCAGCTGCAACGTGATGAGACAGCGCGACTGCATGCGCTTAACGCGCACGAATCGTTCATCGTGCAAGCCCCCGCAGGTTCCGGAAAAACGGAGTTGTTGATCCAGCGCTTGCTGACGGTGCTGGCTGAGGCGGAACATCCGTCCGAAGTGCTTGCCATTACGTTCACCAACAAAGCGGCCGGGGAGATGCGGGATCGGTTGCAGAGCGCACTTGAATCCGCAACGGTGCCAGCGGCTGAGAACCTTTCGCCGCTTGCGATCAGACGTCGAAATCTCGCCGTGAAGGTGCTGGAACGCGATGCAGCGCGCAACTGGCATTTACTCACCGGTATAGGCGCGGTGCTTATCGACACCTTCGACGCCTTTTGCGCACGCATCACGTCCCGCGCCCCACTGACGCAGGTAGCTGCGGCCGGCGCGCTTGCGGGCATCGCAGATTCGCTCACGCCGCTGTATCGCGAGGCGGCGAGGGACGCGCTATTTGATGCCGACATCCGCGCGGCAAGCGATGAATTGCTCACACTAGCTGCCAACAAGGTAGACGACGTGATTGATCTGATCGCCAACTTGTTGAGCCGTCGCTCGCAGTGGTTGGGTCAGGCCGTGGACACGTCCGATGAAGCGATTTCACGTCACACGACGCGACTCCTGAACGAAGTTCGCCTGGAGCTTGGAACCGTGTCGGCAAGCCTGAATGCCGCCCATCAACGGGACGTGGCAAAGCTGCTTGCCTTCACCGCTCAGTCGCTGGCCATCGCGGGCAAAACTGATGTTGCCGCTGAGCGCGCTGCTGCTGCCGAAGACTGGGCAACCGACGCGAGCGTTAAGTCCGTTGCCACGTGGCGCACCTTGTCGGCGATGCTGCTCACAGGTACCGGCGAACTGCGCAAGCCAGGCGGCGTGAACAAGACGGCAGGTTTCCCGAAACACGACGACAAAGACTTCGCAGAACTTGCCGCTGAAACACGCGCTGATGCCAAACAGCGTATGCAGGCGCTGCTCGATGAACTGGTCAACGAGCCGGAGTTTCTGCGCGCGCTTGGCAAGACGCGACACCTGCCGACCCGTGCTGCGATCAAAGATCACGCACCGATGCTGCAGGCTACGCTCATCGTGTTGCGACACGCCGCAATAAATCTGATGGTGCTGTTGCGCCAACGTGGCGTGACCGATTTCGGCGGCGTCGCCGACGCAGCGGTACAGGTGTTGAATGAAGCCCGCGAAGACGTCATGGCCGGTCTCGATGCGCGGCTGAAGCACGTGCTGGTTGACGAAGTGCAGGACACCAATCCGGCGCAGTTTGCGCTGCTCTCCGCACTCATCAGCGACTGGTCGACGGGCGATGGCCGCACGCTGTTTCTGGTCGGCGATCCGATGCAGTCCATTTACGGATTTCGCGACGCCGATGTGGGTCTGTTCGCGCAGGCGCAAACGCGTGGGGTGAGCGATGTGCGCTTGAAGCCGCTTACGCTGTCCGCCAATTACCGCTCGCGCCCGGCATTGATTGAATGGGTGAACACGTCGCTGGCGCGCGTTTTCAGCCGCGTTGGTGCCTGGGAAACATCCGCTGTCACTTTTGCGGCGGCGACCGCCATTCGCGACGCGGATACGGCTGCCATCGTGAATCGACTCGCCTTCGCTAACGCCGATGACGAGGCGCATTCCATTGTTGAGCGCCTTGTACAGTTGCAGACAAAATCGTCTGCCGAAACCATTGCGATTCTGGTGCGCAGCCGTCCGCACGCGGATGCCATCATCGCGTTACTCGCCGAACAAGGCGTCGCGTTCGTGGCGCGTGAATGTGCCCGCTGGACCGAGCGCGAAACGATTCGTGATTTGCTCTCTCTCACTTATGCTGTTGCCCATCCCGCGGATCGTCTGGCGCTGTTTTCCGTGTTGCGAAGCCCGTGGATCGGCTTGACACTCGCCACGCTGGCAACGCTTGCCGACCATCTCGACAACGATGGTAAGCATGCGCCGAGCTGGCGCGCGCTGGCTGCAGATTCATCCTGGCAGCTGTCCTTGCCTGACGACGAGCGCGCACGTGTGGCTGTCGCGCACAGGGCGTTCAGCGTCGCCGAAGCGCGCGCGTGGTTGTCGCCACTGACGGAGCAGGTGCGGGCCGCCTGGCAATCCATGGGCGGCGCCGCTACGTGCGTGGATGCCGACGCGCGCGATGATGCTGAGGCGTTTTTCGAATGGCTGCATGGGCAGGCCGTGGGTGGCCTGCTGCCACCACGGCACATCATGGCGGATTTGCTTGACGCGCAACGCCGGTCTTTTTCATCTGCCAGTGGTGAGCCGAACGCGTCGGGAAACGCCGTTGAAATTCTCACCATTCACAAGGCAAAAGGCCTGGAATGGGATCACGTTTTTCTGCCCGGGATCGACCGCAAACAACGCGGCGATTCGCGTGATCTGGCCCAGTGGCGGTTCACCGCAGCGGTGGAGGGTGAGGAGGGCCGGTCGGTGCTGATCGCTGCGCGTGACTCGCGCAAAAAACTCGAAGGCAGCGTGTACGACTACGTCAGCCAACACACCCGTGCCGCGCGCTCGGCGGAGGTGAAGCGCTTGCTATATGTTGCGGTGACGCGTGCCAAAACCACGTTGACACTGACGCGCTGTAACGCGGCCAACACGCCCGCCACCGACAGTTTTTCTGCGTTGCTCGGCGACGTGGCAGACGCGACATTCGAGAGCGCTGAGCCGGCAGCGGACAAGCGTTTGCGGATGGAGAAATCGTTGACCCGATGGCAGGGTGTTCGCGGGGTGCCGTCTGAGCAAGACCGCGATACGCCGCTGGTATCGCCAGCGTACGCGGCGTCGCTTGATGACGCCGACCTTACCGTGCCGCAATCGCAATTGAATGCGCGTGCAGAAGGCGTTGTGGGCCATCTGCTATTCGAGGGGCTCGCTAGCGCGATGAGTCGCACGCCGCAACTCGATTTCTCGCCCAACGAATCCATTGTGAAACGTCTGCTGCTCGGCGAGGGCGCTGATGAAACCACCGCCACGCCGATTGCGGCTCGACTGGTCAGTTATTTCAGCCAGGCTGCGTCCCGCGACACTGTGAAATTTCTGTTCGCCGCCGACCACACGGAGGCGGCCAACGAGCTCACCCTGATCGACAACAACCAGGATCAGCTGCGGGCTGATCGCACCTTTGTCACCGCCGC
>JANXNO010000574.1 GCA_025354075.1 Burkholderiales bacterium
CCGACAGGCGATCCGCGTTCGGATGCTTTTCGCGCGTGACGATCTCGCCGACGACGATGCCGGTGAACGGCGGCGCTGCAGGCGTCACCTCTTCGACCTCCAGCCCCGCCATCGTCAGCGCATGGGCGAGTTCATCGGTGGTCATCGGCGGATTACAGAAGCTACGGAGCCAGGATTCGGAGAATTGCATGATCAGTCTCGGTGTATCAACTTTATTGTCAACGCCCCGCTACATTGGGGCTAGAAGCTCAAATAGCCTAAAGTCGATTTATGTCAATAATTAACGTGAGCCCACATGAAATAGGGGCTAGATCGAAAAGCTGTTACGCGAATTGCTTCAAGAAGCGAAGGTCGCCCTCGTAGAACAAGCGTAAATCGCCAATCCCGTAGCGCAACATCGTCAGCCGTTCCAGCCCAGAGCCGAACGCGAAGCCGATGTACTTTTCGGGGTCGAGGCCGAAGTTTTTGACGACTGACGGATGCACCTGCCCCGAGCCGGAAATCTCCAGCCATTTGCCTTTGAGCGGGCCGCTTTCGAACTTCATGTCGATCTCGGCGGACGGCTCGGTGAAGGGGAAATAGCTCGGTCGGAAGCGCACCTGCAGCTCGTCGGTTTCAAAGAATCTGCGCAGAAAATCGGTGTAAACGCCCTTCAAGTCGGCGAACGAAATGTCCTCGGCGATCCACAGGCCTTCGACCTGATGAAACATCGGAGAATGTGTTGCGTCGGAGTCCACTCGGTAGGTGCGACCTGGTGCGATAACCTTGATTGGTTTGCCCTTGGCAGTGACGTCGCCTGCGTGCATGCGGGCGTAGCGCACCTGCATCGGCGAGGTATGCGTGCGCAGCAGGCGCGGCAAACCGTCGGTGCCGTTCATGTCCACATAAAACGTGTCCTGCATCGAGCGCGCGGGATGGTTCGGCGGGTTGTTCAGCGCGGTGAAATTAAACCAGTCCGCTTCGATTTCCGGGCCGTCGGCAACGTCAAAGCCAATTGAGCCGAAGATTTCTTCAACGCGCTGCCAGGTCTTCATCACAGGGTGGATGCCGCCGGAGCCGCGACCGCGACCGGGAAGCGTGACGTCGATGGATTCTGCGGAGAGTTTGGCGTTCAGCGCGTCGTTCGCCAACGCGTCGCGCCGAGCGTTCAAAGCAGCTTCAACGGCAGATTTAACGCGATTGATTTCCGCGCCACGCGTCTTCTTTTCCTCAGGCGTCAGCGCCGCCATGCCTTTAAGCAATTCGGTCACCGCACCGGTTTTGCCGAGGTACTTGGCTTTGGCGTTCTCTAGGGCTGGCGCGTCCGCACTAGCCGCGAAATCAGCGTTTGCCGATGCGATGAGTTGATCTAGCGATAGGGTCGATGCGGTCACGTAATGTCTCCTTTGGCCCCCTCTCCCGCAGGCGGGAGAGGGTTGGGGTGAGGGTGCCGACGTTGATTGGATATTGATCCAACTCACCACCCTCATCCGCCCTGTCGGGCACCTTCTCCCGCTTGCGGGAGAAGGACGTCGAAAGCGTTGTTATTAAGTTTTGCGACGATATTGAAGCGAAGCAAAATAAAAAAAGGGAGGCATTCGCCTCCCTTTTGGGTTGCTCTAGAGCGTCTGAAGTGGGAGGCTTACGCCGGCTTCACGCGCTCTACGAGCGCCTTAAACGCGGGCATGTCGAAGACTGCCATGTCCGAGAGCACCTTACGGTCGATTTCACAAAGCGCTTTTTTCATCGCGCCCATGAAGGTCGAATACTTCATGCCGCACTCACGGCTTGCTGCGTTGATACGCGCAATCCACAAGGCACGGAAATCGCGCTTTTTATTGCGGCGAT
>JANXNO010000591.1 GCA_025354075.1 Burkholderiales bacterium
CCACACTTGATGGCCTGCGCCGCCAGATGTGTCGCTTTAAGGCCCGATCCACAGACTTTGCCGACCACAAAGGCCGGTACATGGTTGGGCAGCCCGGATTTGATGACCGCCTGACGTGCGGGGTTTTGCCCGCTGCCAGCCGTGAGAACCTGACCGAGAATCACTTCATTAATGAGCTCTGGGGACACGCCGCTTCTTGCCAGCAATGCGCGGATGACGGTCGCGCCCAAATCCGGGGCGGATACCTTGGCGATCGCGCCGCCAAACTTACCCACTGCTGTCCGTGCTGCCGATACGATGACTACGTCTTCCATGATGCGCTCCTTATGTTGTCTTTTATGAGCCGTTGGCCCCGCTGATCGCAGTTTACCCGCGCATGCTGTCGCTACGTTTCCGCGTCCGGTAGAATTTGGCTTTCCCGCTGGTGCGCTATGACCAAATACGTATTCGTCACAGGTGGGGTGGTGTCCTCTCTCGGCAAGGGCATCGCCGCCGCTTCTCTCGCTGCGATTCTCGAATCGCGCGGCCTCAAAGTCTCCCTCGTAAAACTCGACCCCTACATCAACGTTGATCCGGGCACCATGAGCCCGTATCAGCACGGCGAGGTTTACGTGACCAACGACGGGGCCGAAACCGACCTTGATCTGGGCCACTACGAGCGTTTCATCTCGGCCAAGATGACAACGCGCAATAGTTTCACGTCTGGCAAGGTCTATCAGAACGTGATCAATAAGGAGCGCCGCGGTGACTATCTGGGAGGCACGGTACAGGTAATTCCGCACATCACGGACGAGATCAAAGCGGGCATCAAAAGCGCCGGCGAGGGCCTTGACGTGCTGATGGTTGAAATCGGGGGCACAGTCGGCGACATCGAGTCGTTGCCGTTCGTCGAAGCGATTCGCCAGATGGGTGTTGAAGTCGGCCGCAAGAACCGCTGCTACATTCATTTGACGCTGGTACCGTATATCGCCAGCGCGGGTGAATTGAAGACCAAGCCAACTCAGCACAGTGTGCAAAAGTTGCGCGAAATTGGTATCTTTCCCGACGTTTTGTTATGCCGTTCGGATCGTGAAGTCCCGGATGACGAGAAGAGAAAAATCTCGTTGTTTACCAACGTCGAAGAACGCGCCGTTATCTCGGTGCCCGACGTCGATACTATTTTCAAAGTGCCGCAATTGCTGCACGAACAATTGCTCGATGAGATCGTGCTGCACACGCTCGACATCGTCGCCAAACCTGCCGACCTGGCGCCCTGGGCGAACATCGTCAAGCGTACGCTGGAGCCCAAGTGCGGTGACGTCAACATCGCGTTCGTTGGCAAATATGTTGAACTGATTGATGCCTACAAATCAATCAACGAAGCGCTCAAAGCAGGGGGCATTCACAACGATTGCCGCGTCAACATCAAGTATCTTGAATCAGAAAAAGTTGAAGCCGAGGGTGTAGCGCTGCTCGCCGGCATGGACGCTATTCTGGTCGGCCCCGGCTTCGGTGAGCGCGGAATTGAAGGGAAGATTCTGGCGGCGAAATACGCTCGCGAGAACAAAGTGCCCTACCTCGGTATCTGCCTCGGCATGCAGATCGCGATCATCGAATTTGCCCGTGACGTGTGTGACATGACGGACGCGCATTCGACCGAGTTTGACCACGACACGACGAACCCGGTTGTTGGCCTCGTGACTGAGTGGCAGGACGCGACTGGCGCAGTACAAAAGCGCGACACGACGTCCGACAAAGGCGGCACCATGCGGGTGGGCGCGCAGAAGGCCGCACTCAAAGCCGGTTCGCTGGCAGCAAAGGTGTACGGCACGACCGAAATCAACGAACGGCATCGTCACCGCTATGAGGTCAACAGCAACTATGTTGCCCAGTTTGAAGCAAAGGGGCTAATTGTTTCCGGTCGTTCTGCGGTGCAGGATCTGGTTGAGGTGATGGAATATCCGCTGGCGATGCATCCGTGGTTTATCGGCGTGCAGTATCACCCCGAGTTCAACTCTACGCCGCGTGGCGGGCATCCGCTGTTCAAAGGGTTTGTGGGCGCGGCCATGGCGTTTCGCGATGCGTCGGCACTTGCAAAAAATTTGGGCACCGCCGCCGAACTGGAGCAGGCATGAATCTCTGCGGTTTCACGGTCGGTCTCGACCATCCCATCTTCCTGATCGCAGGCCCCTGCGTGGTCGAAAGCGAGCAACTACAGCTCGATACAGCCGGTACGCTCAAGGAAATGACGCAGGCGCTCGGTATCCCCTTCATCTTCAAGTCCAGCTACGACAAAGCGAACCGTTCCAGCGGCAAAAGTTTTCGCGGGCCGGGCATGCAGAACGGGCTGCGGATTCTTGCCGAGGTAAAGCGTCAAATCGGGGTTCCGGTGTTGACCGACGTGCATTCGATTGACGAGATTGCCGAAGTCGCGAGCGTGGTTGACGTGTTGCAAACGCCCGCCTTCCTGTCACGGCAAACCGATTTCATTCACGCGGTCGCCGCCAGCGGTAAGCCGGTAAATATCAAGAAGGGCCAGTTCCTCGCGCCCGGTGACATGAAAAACGTGGTTGACAAGGCCAAAGAAGCTAACGGCGGCGCAGACACCATCATGGTGTGCGAGCGTGGCGCGAGCTTCGGTTACAACAATCTGGTTAGCGATATGCGCTCGTTGACCATCATGCGCGACACCCATTGCCCTGTGGTGTTCGACGCGACGCATTCGGTGCAACTGCCAGGCGGGCAGGGCACCACCAGCGGCGGTCAACGCGAGTTCGTGCCGGTGCTGGCGCGTGCGGCGGTGGCCGTGGGCGTTGCCGGACTGTTCATGGAAACGCATCCGCATCCTGACAAAGCGTTGTCCGACGGCCCGAATGCCTGGCCACTGCCGCGCATGAAAGCGCTGCTCGAACAACTCGCCGAACTTGACCGCGTGGTCAAGTCGCGTCCTTTTGCTGAAAACCAACTCGTTGGAGCACACAAGCTATGACCGCGTACGTTATTGCCTCGGTGAACGTGACAGACCCAGAGCAGTACAAAAATTACATGGCACTTTCGCCCGCTGCGATTGAAGCGGCGGGTGGCAAATTCATCGTGCGTGGCGGCAATCCGAAGATCATGGAAGGCGAGTGGCTACGGCCTCGCATCGTGATCGTTGAATATCCAACGCGTGAGGCAGCCGAAGCGTTCTATAACTCGACGCTGTATGTCGAGGCGCGCGCTGCACGCGAAGGCGCTGCAGAGTTCAGCATGGTTGTGGTGGACGGCGTTTAATGACAGTGACGCGAATCAGTACGCTCTCCGGCGTCGTTCTCGCGAAGCGGGAATCAGACCGTAGTCCGCGCGCAGCGCCAGCCACGATGCTTCGCATTTCTTCACACGCTGGATTCCCGCTTCGCGAGAATGACGGCACAAAACACAAGTCCTTGCAGGAAATAATATGAGCGCCATTGTTGACGTAATCGCCCGTGAAATTCTCGACTCGCGCGGCAACCCTACCGTTGAAGCCGACGTCGTCCTGGAGAGCGGTGCTACGGGCCGCGCCGCAGTGCCCAGCGGCGCTTCGACCGGCTCCCGCGAAGCCATTGAGCTTCGCGATGGCGACAAATCGCGCTACCTCGGCAAGGGCGTACTGAAAGCTGTCGA
>JANXNO010000595.1 GCA_025354075.1 Burkholderiales bacterium
GCTTCCTGCATCGAGGAATAGCGCCATGGCCCGCACGCTCATCACCGTTCCGCGAACTGCAAAGGCTGGCGAGATCATCGAGATCAAAGCGCTGGTGCAACACCCAATGGAAACAGGCTATCGCCGCTCAAGCGACGGCGACATGCTGCCGCGCGATTTGATTCGCAAGTTCACGTGTCGGTTTGTGGCCGAACCGATTGCAGCGAACACAAGTGACGCAGGCGAAGTCGTTTTCTCAGCCACGTTTCATGCGGCGATTGCAGCAAACCCTTACCTCTCGTTTAACTTCCGCGCGACATCAAGCGGGACGCTGATTTGTGTATGGGAAGGCGACAAGGGTTTCGCGCAACGCGAAACGGCGAATCTGCTGGTGGCTTAGCGTGCGAACGCGAGTCGCCGCGTTCGTTGCGCTTGCGTTGATAGCCTTTACGCAAGCCGAAGACACCCGCAAATCTGGGTTCGATTTCATGCAACCGGCGACGCAGGCGCTGCAAAAAGACGACGCACAAAACCCGGCGATGTTGTGGGTGAAAGACGGGCAATCGTTATGGAGCAAACCCGACGGAGCAGCCGCCAAATCATGCGTCAACTGTCACGGTGAGATCAGCCGTATGCGCGGTGTCGCAACGCGCTATCCAGCGTATTCATCAACGCAGAAAAAAGTAATCAACCTCAGTCAACAAATCAACCTTTGCCGAGTTGAGCAACAGCGTGCACCCTCGTGGCCACCCGAGCATGAATCACTGCTGGGCCTTGAAGCTGCCATCGGCAAGGAATCCCGCGAACTGCCGATCAAACCGCCCGCGCAGCCGCAACGCAACGAAGCGCAAAAGCGCGGCGAAACCTTGTTCAATCAGCGCGTCGGCCAGGTCGATTTAAGTTGCAGCGACTGCCACGACAATCTTGCAGGAAAAAAGCTCGGCGGCAACACCATCCCGCAGGGCCATGCCACCGGCTACCCAATCTATCGCCTCGAATGGCAAAGCGTCGGCAGCCTGCAAAGACGCTTGCGCGGCTGCATGACAGCGGTGCGCGCAGAACCGTATGCGTTCGGCGCGAGTGAGCTGATTGATCTTGAGGCGTATCTCGCCAAGCGAGCGACGGGCATGAAGCTGGAGTCTCCGGGCGTGCGTCCCTAGTCTTCAAGGCGACTAAGGCCGAACTAGCTCCGGCCCGACTTTCGCGCCCAGCGCATCCAGACCCGCACGCAATTGCGCGTACGCCGCATCAACCACGTCCGGCGCGCCCTTCACGCC
>JANXNO010000629.1 GCA_025354075.1 Burkholderiales bacterium
GTTGGTGGACTGAGATTGGTCCCACAGCACATACAAAAGGTCGCACAATTTTTAGCCCACATCCAGCGTACGGAAGGTTACGTTGTACCTGAGATCAACAAATCTCAAGCGATGGTAAGTACTGTAATCCCGAAGCCCAACTGCGTCATTACACCGCATCGTCGTGGGTTCGCGCCTCAGCGCGGAGAACCCCGATCTCTGTAACCAAACGTTCAAGACGTCGCGTGTACTTAACGCGCGACGCTTGCTGGGGCTTCGCGTAATCGCGACGATAGCGCCGCGACGCGGCCTCGTAGAGCCTCGTCAGACCAGGACAGGTCGCGGATTTTGCCGAAAAGCTTTGCGCTTACATCCAGTCGGCCGAACGCCGCAGCACTCTCAGCGACAGAAAGTATTCCCTCTGGGTCTTTGCCCCATTTCTCGAATTGCTTGCGCCATTTTTCGCGAATCATCAGTGTGAAACGTTGTTGTTGTGCCGAGTCGAAGTTGCTGGCGAACCCCATACCTGACTGACCTGCGAAGGCGTTCCAGACGCAGGTTTCTTCGGGAACAAACTCAAAGTCGGTACGCGCACCACAGGCAACAAAAAAATCCAGATCTTCGAGACGGTCGAATTTTGTGTCGAAACGCACGCCCTGATCAACGAGTGATCGGTCAAAAAGCGCAGCGTGAATAGCAAAACGATTTTGATGAAACATGAGCAGATGATGCCCCGCCTTACCGAGGCGACCGCAATCCACGCCGCCGGCGTCGTAGACGCGACAGATTGAGTAGGCCAGCCGTTTGTGGTCAGCGCGCATGAGCGCGTCGACCAGTGTCTGCACGTGGCTAGGCAAGAACTCGTCATCATCGTCGAGAAAGTTCAGGTAGCGACCACGCGCAGATGCAACCAACACATTGGCCGCAATCGGGCGCGTCAGTCTGGCGTTCGCAGGCAAGAAGCGCAGTGGCCGTCCGTTCCAAAACTCCGGGAGCGCCGCGTGCGTTGAACCGGATGCGGCTACGACGACAATTTCAATCGCCGAATACGTCTGACTACTGATGGAATTGAGTGCGCGCGCGAGTGTGGGTCGGTCCGTGCTTCGAACCAGCACGGATACCAGCGGCGTAGCAGGGCGGGATGAGTCCGCCACAACATTTTCAGGGGGCAACGCTGCCATCAAATATGTAAAACCGCCAACACACCCACCACCGCCCCCAGCGCCGCTACGCCGTACATCCCGTACTCAACCCAGCGCTTCTTGGTGAGCAGTGCAATCGCGGCCAGCGCAATGGCGATTTGCAACGCGGTCGTTGCTTGTGCCCAGCGATGATGCTGGTGCATCTCCTCACCGCTTTTTTTGTCCCATGCCGTCGCCTCAGCCTCCAGCTTCTCAGCATCTTTCTTGATGTCGGCCTTTTCCTTCTTGTAGCGCGCGATCTCGTCGGTGTAGAACGTCTTCTTCGCTTCGGGCGCGAGTTCGAGGGCCAGCTCGGAGAGGTTCTGTTTGCTGCTTTTGGCCTGGTAGTAATTCCACTGATTTGAAGCTTCGGTCTTCTTGATCGCCGCATCGTTTTTGTACAGGCCCGCATTGGCTTGAGTTGCCCCGCCCTGATAGGCAAAGATCGCACCTACCGTTGCAATGATCGCTGTGACCACGGCGATGCCGCCAGCATGCGTGTCGCCATGTGCGCCCGCGTGCTCCAGTTCGTGGTCATGTGGGCCGTGTACGTGAAATCCGCCTGCTGACATGGTGAGTCTCTCTAGTTCAATGTGATGTGTTGGACGACGCTGCCCGCGCGATCATGCTTCGCGGAAAGATTGATGCTGCTGCCTGCCTTGCCGCGTACTATCCACGTGAAGCGTTGCCGATCCTGCGTCGCATTTGCGCCAGGAAAAAAACTCACCAGCGTGTGATTGTTACTGCGGCCTTCGAGTTGCGTACCCTCTATGCGCTGTTTGCCTTCGACCAGCGCTGCGCCTTCCGGCAACGTGATCTCGGCGACCACGCCACGCACATGCTTTTTATTGCGTGTTAATTTGCTCACGTCAGTTGGCAAATGCCCGGTGTTGTGCACGCCAAAATCAATGCGCCAAATATCACCGCCCAGCGCCGTGACTTTGGTCGAATGCAGCTCCAGCTTCGGCGACATCAGCGCCTGGAAAATAATCCAGTCTGGAAACTTCTCGACTTCCTTTTCCATCAGGTGTGGGGGCGGATTGCTGAAGGTATAGATCCGGTTCCAGCCGCCCAGTTCAACCTTGCCTAGCTCGGGATGGTCGTACGAATACCAGTCGACGTAGCCCTTGCCTTTGTGTGTTGCGTCGGTCCATTTGAGCAGCTTTAAATCATCCTCCACCGGATGATCGCGGAACCAGTCGATGTACTTGTAGCCCGTGATCCCGGCCTCACGCATCGGGCACCAAATCTCCACCACCCAGCAATACGAGCCCAGCTCGGTATAGAGCCAGTCCTGCGTGCCGGTGATGACTTCTTTCGGGTGATATTTGAAGTCGTGAAACACGCTGATCGCCGGATAGCCCGTGAGTTCTTCACCCTTTTTGCCCTGCGTCTGGAACACCCACAAATCTTCGGGTGGCATGTCCTCGTCTGCCTTGGTGCCAAACGGCCGCAACAGCACGCCGCTCCAGGTGTGAAAGAACAGGCCGCCGCAAATATTGCGGTGCTTATTGATGAATTCCACGCAGGCGCGCACTTCCGGCTCGCTGGTCGGGAAGTCACCGGCACCGAGTTGCTGGCCTTCAGGACGCCATTCTTCAGGGAAGTTGCGGTTAAGATCAAGGCCGGTTTTCGGTCGCGCGACAGGCAGGTTGAAACCGTCGTAGCCTTTCACCCTGCCTTCAGACACGATGCGGAAATACTCACCGCCGACTTCAACCGGATCACGACGCACCATCAACCGCGTTTCAGTCGGATGCTTTTTCCACGGGCCATTTACGTCAGGAATGCGCATCATCAAAATGCGGCCGTCGCCGTCAATGTCTTCGGCTTCAAGACCTTCGATAGCGTCCTCGTTGTAGGGATAGGGACGCGTCGACGAGCGAATGTATTTCGGCTTGTCAGCCATCGCCCATTCCGCGCCGTCCGGGTTCACGCGCGGGATCACGTACAGCGTGCGCGTGTCGAGCAGCCGCGTGATGTCGTCGCGCTTGCCGTAGTTCGAAAGCACGGTGTCGATGAGTTTTAGCGCGGCGACGGAGCCGGAAAGCTCGGTCGCGTGAATGTTGGCGTCAACGTAATACGCGGGCTTGGTCAGCGGCTCGCCAGTGGCGTAATTTGTCAGCGTGATGGCCCAGATTGAGCGGCCCTCAAAGCTCGAACCGATGGGGGCCATGCGTGCCAGATTCGGGTGCGCATCTACCGCTTTGCGCAGAAGCGCGGTCAATTCTTCAAACTTGACGAAACGATCGTAGGGAAACATGCACAACGCCTGAACAAAGCAATCCGAGATTGTGCCAAACCTTGACCGTTCGGCGAGCTCAATGCGAAAGCGAGTGAATTGTTGTGTTCGTCGCGCTTACACGATGTTCAGCTTTTGGCTGAAATGCCTGTTCAATAGGGGCGTACGTCTATTTATGCCAATAGTCGACTATTTGCAGAATTAGCAGCCTAGCCCATGTTGAATGTGGGTTCCACGACAAAGCTATAAGTCGGGCAACTAATTGCTCACAGGAATTCTGTTTCGATTCACTGCGGCTATGCCCGCGCCTCCAGCGCGGCAACCGCTGGCAAGGTTTTGCCTTCAAGAAATTCGAGAAACGCGCCGCCC
>JANXNO010000630.1 GCA_025354075.1 Burkholderiales bacterium
AAGGTTTCGGTGTAGCCATTGGCCACGTCGATGCACACGAATTCGATGGCGTCGCCCGTGGCGTTTTTCACGGCGCGAAATTTTTCAATATCAGCGCCGGTAATGCCGAGCGAGTAGAACGCGTACTGATGTACCGGATGATTGTTATCGTTGAAAAAGGTGACGTAATCCTCGACGAGATAATGCTTGTGCAGCGCTACGTGCATGTGATGCTTCGCGAGCGCGGCGGCCATTTCGAAGGTGCCCACGGTATCCATGTTAGCCGCGATGATAGGAACCGTTTCACTGTGCCGAGCAGAGTGGCGATATGTGTAGTCGCGCTTCAATTCGACCTTGGCGCGGGAACCGAGCGTGGAGCGCTTGGGGCGGAACAGGACGTCTTTGAAATCCAGCTTTAACTCTTCTTCAATGCGCATTGTGAACCCTCTTCTCGTAGGGTGGGCACCCCGTGCCCACCAAGTCTTTGCTGTTCGTAAGCGGTTGGTACGCCACTGCTCGGTGGGCACGGGGTGCCCACCCTACGTCAATGTGACGATAGCCATCACAATGCGCAGACGTAAAAAAACGGAGTGTCGGCGAACTTCTCGTTCGATAACAACCCCGTGGTTGCAGCGAATTATAGGAGCCCACGCTGGACGGCGGGCTAGACTACTGTTTATGTCAGACATAAACCCAAATCACGCTGCTTTTGCCCGCACGGCGCTCGAAAACGCGCGTCGTGAGTATCCCAATTTCACCATGCATTTTGTGCACAGCGCGGCTGAGGCGCGTGCCTGTGTGCCGTCCGAGCTGCATCCTATTTTCTTCGGCAGCTACGACTGGCATTCGTGCGTTCACATGCACTGGTCGATGGCGCGACTGCTGAATCTTGACTCGTCGTCCAGTCACGCGAAAGCGCTTGCCTCGTGGTTTGACCGCCAGTTTGATGTGAGTAAAGCGGGGCTTGAGGTGGCGTACTTCGCGCGGGAGGGTGCCGCGCATTGGCAGCGGCCTTACGGTTGGGGCTGGCTGCTTAAACTTTACTCGGAGTTGGCGGTGGGCGCGCACCCGCATGCCGAAAAGTGGCGTTCAGGATTGCGTCCGCTCGCCGACTTTTTGGCCGACGCGATGTTTCATCATTTGCAAACGGCGAACGCGCCAGTGCGACATGGCGTGCATTCGAATACCTCATTCGCGATGATTCATGCGTTGCGCTATGCGACGACGGTGGGCGATCATGACTTCATGGCGCTGATCGGCACGAAGGCGCGGCAGTGGTTTGGCGCTGACAAAAACTATCAACTGGCGTACGATTTTTCCGGCGAGGATTTTTTGTCGCCTGCGCTGACTGAGGCATTGCTGATGTCCATCGTGTTGTCGCAGGACGAGTGTCTTGCGTGGTTCGATGCGTTCCTGCCGGAGTTGTCGGCGGGGGACTTCAAGCATCTCTCGCCCGCGTTAGTGACCAATGAAAACGACGCGAAGCAGGTTCACAACCACGGGTTAAATCTGTCGCGCGCATGGTGCATGCGCGGG
>JANXNO010000634.1 GCA_025354075.1 Burkholderiales bacterium
CTGGAAAACTTCGTCGCGCCGTATATGTCGACCGTCGTGAAGAACATGACCGCAGCTGGCATGGTCACGCTCGGCAAGCTCAACATGGACGAGTTCGCGATGGGCTCGTCGAACGAGACGTCCTACTTCGGCCCGGTGAAAAACCCGTGGGATTTGTCGCGGGTGCCCGGTGGCTCGTCCGGCGGCTCGGCGGCCAGCGTGGCCGCAGGCCTGACGCCTGCGTCTACCGGTCCAGACACCGGCGGCTCCATCCGCCAGCCCGCGATGTTCTGCAACCTGACCGGGCTCAAGCCTACGTACGGTGTGTGCTCGCGCTTTGGCATCATCGCCTTTGCCTCTTCGCTAGATCAGGCAGGCCCGTTCGCGCAAACCGCCGAAGATTGTGCGTTGCTGCTGACCGCGATGGCTGGCTTTGACGCACACGATGCGACCTCGCTGGATCGTCCGAAAGAAAACTATTCTCGCGATCTAGCCAAACCGCTGAACGGCCTGCGCATTGGGTTGCCGACGGAGTTTTTCGGCGAAGGCGTCGCCCCTGGTATCGCCAAAGCAGTTGATGAAGCGCTGGCTGTGTATCGCAAACTAGGCGCAACCACCGTTGAAGTTTCGCTGCCCAACGTAAAGTATTCAGTGCCAGCGTATTACGTCGTCGCCCCAGCCGAAGCCTCCAGCAACCTCTCGCGCTTCGACGGCGTTCGTTACGGTCACCGCTCGGAAAAGTACGATGACCTCATGGACATGTACAAGCGTTCGCGCGCCGAAGGATTCGGTGCCGAGGTCAAGCGCCGCATCCTGATTGGAACGTACGTACTGTCACACGGTTACTACGACGCGTATTACCTGCAGGCGGGCAAACTGCGCCGTCTGATTGCCGAAGACTTCAAGCGTGCCTACGAAGTGTGCGACGTGGTCATGGGGCCGACCGCGCCAGAAACCGCATTCCAGTTCGGCAGCAAGAGCGACGACCCGGTCAAGATGTACCTGAACGACATCTTCACCATTTGCGCCAACCTCACCGGACAACCGGCGATGAGCCACCCCTGTGGCGTTGACGAAAACGGCCTGCACGTTGGAATGCAGATCATCGGAAACTATCTCGACGAAGCCCGCATGCTGAACGTGGCGCATCAGTTTCAGTTGGCGACGGACTGGCACAAGCGCCATCCGAAAATCTGACGACTGTAGGAGCGGCTTGCCGCGACCGCTCCGCAAATCACCAAAGGTCGCGGCGAGCCGCTCCTACAGCAAAAATTGAGTTGAAATGAGTAACTGGGAAATCGTCATCGGTCTTGAAACACACACGCAGCTGACCACTGCGTCGAAAATATTCAGCGGTAGCAGTACCGCGTTCGGCGCCGCGCCGAATACGCAGGCAAGCGTTGTTGATC
>JANXNO010000645.1 GCA_025354075.1 Burkholderiales bacterium
TTGGAAAACCGCTTTCTCGCACCAAGGAGATGGCCTGGACGGTCAAAGAGACCTCGTAGCTCAGGCATATCGCGACTTTCGCGGGCGTGTCGAGCTGCTGTTGCAACAGATACAGAGCGAACTGCCGACACTTACGGTTCACGACATCACCCATGTAGACGCGCTATGGCGAGTTGCGTCCACTATTGCGGGGCCAGCATATCCGCTCAACCCAGCGGAAGCTCTAGTTCTAGGAGGCGCATTTCTGCTTCACGATGCAGCGCATTGTCGCGCTGCATATCCGGGCGGCTTAAGCGCGTTACGTGCGACGACAGAGTGGAAAGATGCCGCCGCGCAAAAAGGGTTTGTCGAAACTGCGCTTGTTGAGGGTACGCCTGAATTTAAGGATGTTCTGTTCGATACCTTGCGTGTGTTGCATCCTCGTCAGGCGCGCCAGCTGCCCTTTACCAAATAGCCAAGTAACAACGGTGATTACTTGTATCTGTTCTCCCACGACGAACTTCGTTTGGCTTACGGTCACTTGATTGGAGAAGTGGCCGAGAGCCATTGGGCACATCCACATGACCTTGAAAACTGGAAGAACAAGACGGTGGGTGCGCCTGCTTGCCTAGCACCAGCGGCTTGGACAGTTAACCAACTAAAAATTGCCTTGCTTCTGAGAGTGGCGGATGCGGCTCACATTGATGCAAAGCGGGCGCCCCGTTTTTTGATGGTCATGACGCGGCCAATTGGTGTGTCGCTGCAACATTGGCAATTTCAGGCCCAGATGCATCAGCCGTTTGCTAACGCAGACCGGAAAGAGTTAGTTTTTACCAGCGGCGCATTTCCGCATTCTGAGCAGAATGCTTGGTGGCTTGCATATGACGCTGCATGCCTCGTCGACAAAGAGTTACAGGCCGCTGAGCATTTATTGAGAGACGCGAAAATTGAACCGTTTGCGGTTCGCGAGGTCGCGGGAGTGCGTTCACCAGCCAGCTTTGCCTCGCACGTAAAAGTTGCCGACTGGACTCTGGTTGATACTTCTCTGCGTATCGGAAACACCGCAAGCTTGATCGAACGATTTGGCGGTAAACAACTTTATGGAGATAAGCCCGACCTGGCATTGCGGGAGTTGCTTCAAAACGCTCGTGATGCGGTGATTGCTTGTAGAGCACTAGGTGCTCTAGGTGAAACTGATGGGCGCATCGACGTAGAAATAGACAGTCAAGGCGGTGAGGATTGGTTGCACGTAACCGATACGGGTATCGGAATGAGTGCTTACGTGCTCACAGAAGTACTGCTCGACTTCGGTCGCTCATTGTGGCGGGATGGTGCGTTGCGCGGAGAGTGGCCGGGGCTGGCTGCTACAAAGTTTGAAGCGGTTGGGCGCTTTGGTATAGGATTCTTTTCAGTATTCATGCTCGGGGAATCCGTCAAGGTAACTACTCGACGATATGAGCAAGCCACTGGCGATGAGAGTGCTCAGTGGATCCTGGAGTTTCCGAAGGGACTGACGGCTCGCTCTGTGTTGCGTTTGCCGAGCGCATCGGAGCGATTAGCAAGGCACGGCACCCGAATCGCTGTTCGATTGAGTAACGCTGCAAAACTGCTGGCGGCGAAACGCACTTGGATTGATCTCGCGACGGGGCCAGGTCAGGTAACTGTTCCTGTCAGCTTGTTCGGTCTCGTCGGGTCATTGGCACCCGCGCTTGAAATCGACTTGTGGTCAAAAGAGCGAGAACAACCTTTGACCAAAGTGCTTTCAGCAGGCGATTGGCGCTCAATTGATGGCAAACAACTATTGAATCGTCTGTCGTCGGGTGCAAAAGGTGATGAGAATCGTGAAACATTGAAGCGATACATCGAATCGCAGGCGCAACATATCAGCGCTATAACCGACCAAAGTGGGAATTGCCTAGGGCGAGTGGCGGCTGGTACTCGAAGCAGTGAGCTTTTCGGATTTGGTACAGGCGTCATTGTGGTCGGAGGGTTGTTCGCAGCAGCGGTTTCCGGCGTCGACGGATTACTAGTTGGCAGTCAGACTGGCCGCCTTGATCGAACAGTTGCGGTTCCGCTTGCCTCCGCCGAGCAATTTCGGCTTTGGGCTGAAGCGCAGGCCGAATCGCTTGCGAATTCGAACGCGTTATCTCAGCAACATAGCGCAGTGCTTATCCACTTTGGCGCTAGGGAGGAGAAACTGCTGTTGGGCATACAGGGCGGGAAGTTGAAGACGGTAGGTGAGTTGCGTACCATGTTGGCGCAAACTAACGTGATTTGGCTGATAGAGCGGCACGACGCAGACTACGATCCAGAAGTCGATGAAGTTGATAGATGGGATTTTGAACACAGCGCCGCTTTTGACTCTCGCGTCTTGGAATTAATCGAGTCATTTACGACACGAAACTGGACTAACGAAATCGCTGACTGGCCGCTATTGCACGACGCTGGGTACATCTCCCAGCCAATCGGCCTGTTCGCTGCTCTCATCAAAGAGATTTGGGGCGATACTGAATTGACAGAAGCGGATGAAGAAGTGGTCGGGACAGTTGGTGGTCACACAAAGATCAGCCGCCCGGTAAAAATTATCCGATGTAAGCAATCACCAGCCGCTTAGACACGCGGTTTGCCCCACAGAAGTAAGACTGGTGTTTTTTGAACCATCAAATACGCTTGGTCAGCCGCGAAAATAGTGCCTCCCTTAACCGGACAAACCAATGGACGAGAGCAATTCACCCGAGCCCGCCTTCGCCGTCATCATCGTCGGCGACGAAATCCTCTCTGGCAAACGAACCGATAAACATCTTGCCAAGGTCATCGAATTGCTCGCCGCGCGCGGGTTGCCGTTGGCTTGGGCGGAGTACGTCGGCGATGATCCGGCGCGTATTACTGCTGCGTTGAAGCGTGCATTTGCTTCTGGTGATGTAGTGTTCTCGACCGGCGGCATTGGCGCTACGCCCGACGATCACACGCGGCAATGCGCTGCTGCTGCGCTGGGCGTGCCGCTTGCGTTGCACCCGGAGGCGAAAGCATTCATCCTTGAGCGCATGCAGGACGTGGCGCGGGAGCAGGGCGTGCCGTACGATCCTGAGCGGGAAGACAACATGCATCGCTTGAACATGGGTGTGTTCCCTGCGGGGGCGACGATCATCCCGAATCCGTACAACAAGATCGCGGGGTTCAGTGTCGGCGACGTTCACTTTGTGCCCGGCTTTCCGGTGATGGCGTGGCCGATGATGGAGTGGGTGCTGGATACAAAGTACGCGCACCTGTTTCGTCGTGATGCGTGGATCGAAAAATCGGTGATCGTGATGGGCGCGATGGAGGCGACGCTCACGCCGTTAATGGAGGCCATCGAGCGTGATCATAAGGGCGTGAAAGTGTTCAGCCTGCCGAGCGTGGATCATCCGCAGTACGGGCGGCACATTGA
>JANXNO010000646.1 GCA_025354075.1 Burkholderiales bacterium
CTGGTAGGCATCGACGATGAAATCCTTGCGGATGATGGGTAGGGTGCAGGCGGCGCGGGCTTGCCTAAGGAAATCAACGGAGCCTTGAAAATACGGCGCATCGGTGAGCACGGACAGGCACGCTGCGCCACCTGACTCATAGCTCTTCGCGATTTCGGCAGGCACGAAATTTTCACGCAGAACGCCTTTGCTGGGGCTCGCCTTTTTGACCTCTGCAATGACAGCGCTTTTACCCGCCGCAATCTTTGCTTCAAGTGCGGCAGCGAAGTCGCGAATGTCGCCATGTGCTTCTGCCTCAGCACGTATAGCCGACAACGGTTTCGCGCGCATTAGCGAAGCGATTTCGTCATGTTTGGTGGCGATGATTTTGTTAAGGATGTCGCTCATAACTTCTTAGTTCAGTTCCACAAAATCTGTAGGATGTGCACCTGCGTGCGCACCAGAGCGTACCGAAGCAAGGCAGTAGTTCAGCGTCCAGGTTGGTGCGCATTTAGATGCGCACCCTACTTCAGTGTTACTCACCTGCCACAAACGGCTTAGTCCGAAACGTCTGCGTGAACGCCGCAAATTCATCCACCTTCTTACGTGCCGCGCCGCTAGCAATCGTCGCCCGCGCAAGGTCAATCCCTTCACGCAAAGTAGGCGCAACGTTCGCCGTGTAAAGCGCCGCACCCGCGTTCAGCATCACCACGTTGGACGCAGCGGTGTGGCTACCTTCCAGCGCCGCCAGCAGCATCGCCTTCGACGCATCCGGCGTGTCCACTTTCAGGTTCCGCGTCGCGCTCATCGTGAAACCGAAGTCTTCGGGATGAATTTCATACTCGGTGATCTTGCCGTCTTTCAGCTCACCCACCAGCGTGCCCGCGCCGAGCGATATTTCATCCAGTGAGTCGCGACCATGCACCACCATCACATGCTCCGCGCCGAGGCGCTGCATCACTCTCACCTGAATGCCTACGAGATCGGCATGAAACACACCCATCATCGTGTTCGGCGCACTCGCCGGATTGGTCAACGGGCCGAGGATGTTGAAGATGGTTTTCACGCCCAGCTCACGGCGAATCGGCGCGACGGCCTTCATTGCCAGATGATGATTCGGCGCGAACATAAAGCCGATGCCAGTTGCTTGAATGCACTGCGCAATCTGATTAGAAGTCAGCATGATATTCACGCCCAGCGCCTCCAGCACGTCCGCTGCACCGCTCTTTGAAGACACGCCACGATTGCCGTGTTTTGCAACCTTCGCGCCCGCCGCTGCGGCGACGAACATGGACGCGGTGGAGATGTTAAAGGTGTGCGACAAATCGCCGCCAGTGCCGACGATGTCAACCAGATTTGGCTCGTTTTCGACCGGTACTTTGGTTGACAGCTCGCGCATCACTTTGGCGGCCGCAGCGATCTCGCCGATGGTTTCTTTCTTGACGCGTAGACCGAGTAAAAACGCCGCTGTTTGCGCCGACGTGAACTCGCCGTTCATGAGTTTGCGCATCAGCGATAGCATTTCGTCTTCGAAAATTTCGCGATGATCAACGGTGCGCTGGATAGCTTCTGAAATGGAAATGGGCATGATCGCGGCCTACAGATTCAGGAAATTTTTCAACAGATCATGACCATGTTCGGTGATGATCGACTCGGGATGAAACTGCACACCCCAGACTGGCAACGTCTTGTGCCGCACGCCCATGATTTCGCCGTCGTCGCTCTCGGCAGTGATGGACAATTCTTTCGGAAACGTTACCCGATCAATGACCAGCGAGTGATAGCGCGCTACGGTGAATGGCGTGGGAATATCGGCAAAACAGTCCTGCCGGTTGTGTGTGACGGTCGACGTTTTGCCATGCATCACCCGTTTCGCGCGAACGATATTTCCACCAAATGCCGCACCGATGCTTTGATGCCCAAGGCACACACCAAGAATCGGCAGCTTGCCTGCGAATTCCTTGATCAACGGCACTGAAATGCCCGCTTCATTCGGTGTACACGGCCCCGGAGAAACGACGATGCGTTCGGGATTTTTCGCCTTGATGCCATCCAGATCAATCGCATCGTTGCGGATGACTTCAACCTCTTGCCCCAGTTCGCCGAAATACTGCGCGAGGTTGTAAGTGAAGCTGTCGTAGTTATCAATGAGCAGCATCATTTTGCGACTCCATTGAAGTAGTCTTTTACGGCCACGACAAAAGCATCAACATCGGCAAGCGAAACATCAAGATGTGTGACCAGACGCGCTGCGTAAACGCCCTGCATCAACATGCCGCGATCTTTGAGGAACGCTTCAAGCTGTTTTGCATGCGCTTCCGGAATGTTCAAGAACACAACGTTGGTTGCTTGCGCAAGCACAGTGATTTGTTCAACATCACGCAAGCCTGCTGCAAGCGCGGCGGCGTTCTCGTGATCGTCATGCAGACGTTCAACATTGTTTTCCAGCGCGTAGATGCACGCTGCCGCAACGTAACCTGCTTGCCGCATGCCACCGCCAAGCATCTTCCTCCAGCGATGAGCGCGCTCAATGAACGCACGTTCGCCGACGAGCACCGCTCCAACTGGCGCACTAAGCCCTTTGGAAATACACAGCGAGGCCGAATCAAACGGCGCAAGAATTTCGGCAATGGTTGTCTCGCTGGCGACCGCTGCGTTGAACGCGCGGGCACCGTCGAGATGTACGTTCAGGCCTTTGCCGCGCGCCAGCTCCGCCGCCTCCAGAACGTAAGTCTGCGGCAGCACACGTCCGCCCCAGGTGTTCTCCAGCGTAAGCAATCGGGTGCGTGCGAAGTGCGTGCCGAGGCCCGGCCCGAATGGCTTGATCGCAGTGGCAATTTTGGCCAGCGGCATCGTACCGTCGGCTTCCTGCTCAATCGGTTGCGGCTGAATGCTGCCGAGCACCGCCGCGCCGCCGCCTTCCCAGCGATAGGTGTGCGCCATCTGGCCCACGATGTACTCGTCGCCGCGTTCGCAATGCGACATCAGGCCCGCCAGATTGCTTTGCGTACCAGACGGAAAGAACAGCGCAGCCTCTTTGCCCGTCGCCTCCGCCATCATCGCCTGCAAACGATTGACGGTCGGATCGTCGCCCCACACATCGTCTCCGACAGGCGCAGCGCTCATCGCGGCGATCATGCCTGCGGATGGGCGGGTTACTGTGTCGCTGCGAAGGTCAATGATCTTGCTCATGCAATTGCCCCATCCAATCCTTTTTGCACCATCTCCGCTGCACGCAATACGGAACGCGCCTTTTGCAGCGTTTCTTCCCACTCTTTTTTGGGCTCTGAATCATGCACGATGCCAGCACCGGCTTGCGCATAGAGCTTGCCGTTTTGAATGACCGCCGTGCGAATGGCGATACACATATCCATGTCGCCCTGATAGCTCATATACCCGACCGCGCCGCCG
>JANXNO010000666.1 GCA_025354075.1 Burkholderiales bacterium
CGCGGTGCAGACTGTTGCCCGATGAATTCATGCGTTCTGAAAACGCGAACGTAAGCAACTTCATAAACACCAAAGTTCGCCGCAATGCCCACCGCCGCGTCCGCCACCCAGCGCTCTTTGCTGACCGAATGCGAATCACGAATGGTGTTGCCATCGAGGAAAATGTTGCGCACCACGCCGCGACCGTCGACCGACGCGAAAACGTGAGCGCCAATCTGCCGCGTGAACTGACTCACGCCATCTGCTGTGCGTGGAGCCGAGTTGTCGCCCGCAGGACGAATCGGCGACGTACCGAAGTCGTCCGGCAAACCCCAGCCAGCGCGTATCTCGAAACCCGCGTTGGCATAGGTCGCCACATTGCCCAGCGAAAAACCAAGGTGAGGAATCACGTCAAAACCAAAGCCCGCGCGGCTATCGGGATGCTGCAAAAACTCAGTGCGATATTTGCGCTCGAACACCAGCTGCGCGCCAAATTCATTCTTCAGTTGATTGTCCCAACCCTCGAACTGCTCAAAGTGGCGCACCTGATGCACAAAGTGCTGCGCCTCGCGGGCGTACGACCACGGACCCACCACACCGAGATTCACCTCATACGAATCGAGGCTGCCCGACGAGCGTGTGTTGTAACCAAAGCCAAGATAAGTCCATCCCGCATAAGGTCGATCATTCACGATCAACGCAGTGGCCTTTTTGTCGCGCGGCGTATACATCGCCTGCCCAAACGTGAACGTGACATTGCCCTGCTCCACCGTCGGCGAGTACACCTGCGTGAACAACTGACCCGCCCGCTGCAACCATTGCGGCAGACAGTCATCATCGGCAAAGCTACGCACATTCGGCGACGACCACGCCGCCTTGAAGCCGCTGCTGTAGTCACGATCACGATTGGCGAACAGGTCGTTGTCCAACGTAAAACTGTAGGTGCCTTGATACTTTCGGATTGGATCGAAAGCGCCCGTGCCGTCGGCGCAGCGAGCGGTTTGGGCCTGTGAAAAACTAACTAATGAGAAGGAAGTGATTGCGATCAGCGCCAGTTTTTTGGCGACAGTCGATGAATTTTTATTCGGTAACAAGAACAACTCCGGGACAACGGCCCCAACAATATGTGAAGGCCGCTAGTGTATTTGCCGATGCCTGTTTCGACTGTAGGACGATGCGCAAGTGCTGCCCGACTAAAGACGATTCGAG
>JANXNO010000670.1 GCA_025354075.1 Burkholderiales bacterium
AATAGTTTTGCTCCTCATAAGTGCTTCCGGTAGGCGGAATATTTCCCAGGTCTGAACTAGTGCCGTTGATGAGCTGACTACCGCCCATCCCGCGCACGATATTTTGCGGCGAGAACGGCGGCACGATGACCGGGTTGTTCACCGCGTTTGCGATGAAGAGCGAATGAAACGCTCCTGCGGCCAGCGGATTGCCGAGCGGCACAACGGCGTCGGCGGGCGCGACTAGACAGCTTGCTAGCGTGACTGCTACGAGTGACGCGTGTCTACAGGAATTTTTCATAGTGACAGTCCTTTGGAGGTGGTTGTGTCAATCGACGAACCCGATGGGGAAACGTACTGGATCAATTCGTTTGCGGATGTGCGGGTCGATTGGCGCTGAGGTGCCGAGCCAAACAACCAAAAAACTTTGCACCGACCGCGTTTTTGAGAACGCTCACGGCAGCACCTGTACCGGTGAGAAACGGTTGATGTTCGTGCCGTCTCCAAGCTTGCCGCTCGAGTTATTCCCCCAAGCCCACGTTTTGCCATCAGCAGTGTGCGCCAGACTGTGCAACCACCCTGCGGCAATGGCTACTGCGAACCCCGGCACATTCACTAGTACCGGGGTGAGGGTAAATGTCGCGGTGGGGTTGCCCACAGCGCCGTCATTGTTATGGCCCCAGCCCCAGATGCGACCATCGACGGTTATGGCGAGTGCGTGATTACGACCCGCCGCGATGGACGTGACGCCGGTCAGGTTAGGCACCTTCATCGGCGTGGGGCCGCAGCTAAGCCACGGGAGAGGAGCGTACTCATTCTGGAACTGGCCCCAGCACCACACGGTGCCATCCTGTTTAAGCGCAAACGTGACGAAGCCCGACGCGGAAACACTCACAACGTTGTCGATTCCTGGAACGACAAGCGCATAACTGCGCATCGCGCCCGGTTGCCCGAGTTGGCCGAGCGAGTTGTTCCCCCAAGTGTGCACTTTGCCATCGGTTGTTACTGCCGCGCTATGCTGATCGCCCGCGGCAACGCTGACAACGGGATAGAGACAACTGCCTAGCGGATAGACATTGTTGCGCACACAGTCGGGCACGGGGTAAGCAGTTCCAATCGGTTTGCCGTTACCTACCTGGCCCCAGCCCGAGTAGCCCCAAGCCTTGATGATCGAGTATCCTGGCGACGTTCCCTGCAGCGCGAATGTCGTATCCCAACCAGCAGCCACAGCCCACACGGGAGTTGGCCTTACCCCCACCGGATTGAGCGGCACCGGAGCACTAAAGTAGGACGGACAATCGAAGTCGTCGGTCGTACCGTAACCCAGCGCGCGGGAATGTCCTGATCCAAACGTTACGACGTCCCCGTTGCTACGCAGGGCAACGCTGTGACCGATCGCGGCGGCCACTTGCACCACGAGCCCCAGCGGATAGTCGCCGAGCGGTGGCGGCGGTGATGCGGCGCGGCAGCCCACGGTGCGCGGGGAAAGGTAATTCTGGGGAGGTGAGCCGGAAGGAGGAATGCTGCCCAGAACCTTGACCCCTCCCTCAGCGCCATAACCCATGCCACGAACGATATTTTGCGGAAAAAAACCTTGCATAACTATCGTTGGACTCGACACTGGGTTAGAAATAAACAATGAATGGCCCGCACCCGCCGCCAGCGGATTGACGAGCGGCACGACGGCGTGCGTAGGTGCGATCAAACTACTCGCTAGTGCGACCGATGTGAAAGACACGAGTCCCGTGTGGCGAAAATTTTTTTTCATAGCGAAAGTCCTTTGGAGGTTGTTGTGTCAATCGATCAGACCAGTGCGAAATGCGCGGCACCGATTCGATGCTGGATACGCAGGATGCCGAGGCGTGAAATTTGCAAACTTGCTACGGCAAACTCAACCCGCACTGCGTCACCAGATAGTCGCGAATCAGCGGCCAGGTATTGCGGGTGGCGTTGGTTGGAAACGTGATGCCGTTGATCACCGCGTTGCCCGTCATGCCGAGCGCGATGCGGGCGTAGATCAGGGCGTCGGTAGTGGCGAGGAATGCACCATCGCCGTCAATGTCGGGTTTGCAGTTTTGATAGCCGAATGGGCCGCCTTCAACACGCAGCGCGCAAAAGTCTAGATTGCTACCGTTGTTGCACGCCCCCGCGAGCACGATCTTGCCGTCTGGCTGAATCAGCACTGCGTTGGCGACTTCGCCCAGACCGCCCGCTTGAACGCTTGCGAGCCCGCCCTTGAAGCTCTTGTCGAGAGAGCCATCAGAGTTCAGTCGCACAACACAAAGAATGTCCGACGGTGAGGGGGTGGTGCAAATCCCGGAGATCAAAATCTTGCCGTCAGGCTGGATCGCCACGGCCTTGCCGTAATTGCCTCCGCTGGTTGCGACCAACACATTGCCAGTTGCGTTAAACGTGGTGTCTGGCAATCCACC
>JANXNO010000052.1 GCA_025354075.1 Burkholderiales bacterium
CGTCGTCCACGCGGCCCAGGCGCGTGTACGAATACGGTGAGTCGAACGTTAAGTAGAAGACAACCACGGTATTCGTGCCGTACAACATGATGTCGCCGTTACGAATCGTTCCCGGTCGGCTGGGGTTAGCCGGTAAGGCTGTTGGCAAGTCAAATTTCTTTTCGTTGCCATTGAGATCGGTCATATCGAGCGTCAGCGGCAGTCGCGCCGCGAACGCACGGGCGGCATCGGTGTCGGCGAGCGTAACGGCGAAGCGACGTTCACCGATGGTCATCCACATGCGTGACTCCTTCGCATTACTCGTCAGCACAGCGAAGGCACCAGAGTTGGCGATACCCTGCCCAGCCATGACGTCGCTTACTTTCGGGTCGTATGCCAAAGGCGTGAGCAGACTGACGGGCATGAACTCCGACGCGATCAGCGCGAAGACACACAGCGTCATCGTAAAGACACCGCCCCAACGAGCAGGCTGCGCCTCGCTGTGCCGTTCGAAGGACGAGCCGCTCGCAGGCGCGACCATGACCTGTGCAGTCATTAGGCACCCGCAGCGATGAGGTGCTTTGCGAAGAACGATGTCAGCTTGTCAAACGGGATCAGATTTACGCGGTCGTAAAGGTCAACGTGCCCTGCACCGGGGACAATGTGCAGCTCCTTCGGCTCCGCAGCCAGCTTGTAAGCCTCTTCGCTGAACTCTTTGGAATGCGCCTTATCACCGGTGGTGAACAGCATGGGACGCGGAGAGATCGTCTCGATGTCATTGAACGGATAGAAGTTCATGAACTTGGTATTGCTGGTGAGCGTCGGATGCGTCGTCAGCAGTCGCGACGAATTTTTCGGCGTGTATTCGCCGCGCAGTGTGCGGTAGAAATCATAGAACTCTCGCTGAATCGGGTGAGTCTTTTCATTCAGCATGTGCTCCGTTCCGCCCGTGTATTTGATCTGACCGCCAGCAAACCCCACGTAGCGCTGCTCGGCTGCTTCAGCGATGATTTTCGTTCTCTGCTCAAGCGTCTGCGAGTGATTGAGGGCGTTGCGATTAGCCGCGCCCATGTCGTACATGCTGACCGTCGCAATGGCCTGCATACGCGGGTCTATCTTGGCCACACTGATGACGAAGCTGCCGCTGCCGCACACGCCGATTACACCGATGCGATTGCGATCAACAAAGGGTCGGGTACCGAGAAAATCCACTGCGGCACTGAAACTTTCGGCGTACATATCGGGTGCAACGGCGTTGCGCGACTGGCCATCACTCTCGCCCCAGAACGACAAGTCCAAAGACAGCGTCACGAACCCCTGTTCTGCCATTTTGGTGGCGTACAGATTCGCACTTTGCTCTTTGACAGCGCCCATCGGATGGCCGACGACGATCGCCGACGCCTTCTTGCTGCGGTCGAGATTTTTGGGGGTGAACAGGTTCCCCACGACGTTCATTTGGTACTGATTCTTGAAGGTAACCTTCTGCACGGTCACCTTGTCGCTCTTGTAAAAATTGTTTGCGCCATTGGACATGTCTGGGGCCGTCTGCGCGCTCGCAGCGAAGGCCGCGCCGCCTGTTGTCGCGAGCACTCCCAGCGCGACTGCGCTGTTGCCAGTCCTTTTCAGGAAGTCGCGCCGATCCGTTGTTAAGCGACTAAGTTCTTCTGTAAACGTGTGTTCAGTGTTGAATGTCATGCTCATGTTTAATACTCCCGTTGAGGATGAATGTGAATAAATGGATAAATGCCGAGCGCGTTGGCGTGCCCCGTGCTGCCGTCAGTCGTTGACGCGCCCGATGAGAACCTTTAGCGGCCCGGGCCGCTGCAACGCGGCGAGGCCGCTATCAATCTTGCCGATCTGAACCAGCCCATCGGCGTATACGTTGTCACCCGCGAAGATCGCGAGGTTGCCCCAAGGCGCGTAGTAAGTGATATCGCCCTTCGCCGGCTCCAAACCCGCTGGCGCGCCCGCTGTGGACAGCTTGCGCGGCAAATCTGCAATGCGCTCGACCTGTTCAAAGTCGCGCAATGTCAATGACAGCGGCAGCAGCATGGCGAAGTCGCGCGCAGTTGCATTGTCGTGAAGCGTGGCGGTGGCGATTTCGCCGCCAACATCAAAGCGAATCTTCATGGCAACTTGCTCGACAATTTCGTCTGGGTTGTCAGCGCGCATAGCAACGGCGAGGTGAGGACGAGCATCGGCAATGCGCGGATTCGGACGGAGTGAAAGTGATGGCTTGTTGTCATGGCAAGAATTTTGCCCCGCATAAAACGCCTTGACTAGATAATGAATCGCGCATGATGCTATAAGTTGAGCTAATCAATCAGAGCGTGTAAACCATGGCGCGGCGCAATCTCAATGACCTTCTGGCCTTCGTCACCGTGGCACGCGCAGGCAGCTTCACGCGAGCGGCCGCGACGCTCGGCGCTTCTCAATCAGCACTGAGCCAAACAATCAGCGCACTTGAGGACCGACTTCAAATACGGCTCCTCACGCGCACAACGCGCAGCGTCTCGACAACACCCGCAGGCGAGCGGCTGATGTAAGCCATCGGTCACCGCTTCGACGAGATTGAAGCCGAACTCGATGCGCTTACCGAATTGCGCGACAAGCCTGCGGGCACGGTGCGCATTACCTGTGGTGACAACATCATGCACACCACGTTACTGCCCAAACTCATGCCGCTTTTGCGCGAGCATCCGGACATCAACATGGAGTTCGACATGAGTTACGGCTTCCGCGACATCGTGGCGGATCGCTTTGACGCGGGCGTGCGCATGGGCAACACGATAGACAAAGACATGATCGCCGTGCCCATCGGGCCGCCGCTGCGCATGGCAGTGGTGGCGTCACCCGACTACTTTGCGAGCAACCCTATTCCAAAAACTCCGCACGATTTGATGATGCACCGCTGCATCAACCAACGAATGCCCACATCGGGCGGCCTGTACGTGTGGGATTTCTCGCGAAGGGGCAAGCAGGTCAATGTACGCGTTGACGGGCCACTGATTTTTAATACCGCGCCACCCCAGGTTGACGCGGCGCTGGCCGGGCTTGGCATTACTTTGCTACCCGAGGATGAGCTGTCACCGCACATCGAAGAAGGCCGATTGGTGCGCGTGTTGGAGGACTGGTGCCAACCTTTTGCGGGCTATCACCTGTACTACCCCAGCAGACGCCAGCCGTCACCCGCGTTTTCGTTGGTGCTTCAGGCCTTGCGGATGGATGTAAAGGCTGGCCGATAGCCCGTGTTACGTAGCACCGTACGCACGCTCTACAGCCGCCTGAATTGCCTTCGCCTCGCGCTCTGGCGCGAATAATTTCGCACGCTTTGAGCAAGCCGCGGCCAGTTGTTTCATGAAGCGCGCGTCAGTTTCGGTTCGGTGCATCAGCGCGGCACAAGCCGCCGCGTCGCCAAACGGAAAATAGCCGGGATAGTCTTCGCCGAGCATGCCGATGTTGCCGCTGATTTGACTTGCGATGACCGGCGTGCCAGCGGTGATTGCTTCGACAATGACGTTGGCACCGCCTTCCATTTTGCTCGCGATTACTAGCAGATGCGCGCGCTTGATGCGCTGGCGTGTTTGCGCGCGGGTGAGGCCGCCAAGCCAGCGCAATCGTGGTTCGTGTTGCAACACGACAGCCATCGTGTCGGCGTGATGCGTGTCGAGCGCCGTGCCGATTTGGGTCAGGCGAATACGGCTTTCTGCAGGCAGCAGGCGCAGCGCGGTGATCGGTGTGAAAGGGTCTTTTTCGTGCCGCAGATGGCCGACCTGAACGGTATTGAAATATCGTGATGAGCGCTCGCCGACGGCAAGCGTGGTCGCAGACTGAAA
>JANXNO010000097.1 GCA_025354075.1 Burkholderiales bacterium
CCGAGTTTGCGGGCATTCGTGCGCTGCATCCCGAAACGCTTGCCGGTTCGCGCGACAAGTTGTACTGTTTTTTATCCGGCTGGATGGGTGGGCCGAGTCTCTACACCGATCAATTCGGACACCCCAGATTGCGTGCTCGGCATATGCCGTTTGCGATTGGTGATGCTGAGCGCGACGCCTGGGTTGCGTGTATGAGACTGGCGCTGGCGGATTGCGAAGTCGACGAAAAACTGTCTACGTGGCTGATGGGACAGTTGTCGGGGACGGCGGACTGGATGCGGAATAAATCCGGTTAGCTTGCAGTGCGGCTTACCCCTTCTCCCGCAAGCGGGAGAGGGTTGGGGTGAGGGTAGCGGCTTCGCGTAAGTGTTGGTTTTCGATTCTTAAGCGCAGCACGCCCTGTGCAACGCGCCAACCTCATCCGACCTGTCGGGCACCCGCATTGGGCAACATTGCCGCTCGGGGGAGAAGGCTTCGAAATTGATACTTGCAGCGTTTATCAAAGCAGGTACTCTGGCGCGGAGCCAAGCCAAACTCATCGTTCGACCGGCGGCTCCCAAAGCTCAAATTTGTTGCCTTCAACATCGTACGCCCAGCCAAACCGGCCCTGCTCTGACTCTTCGATCGTGTCCTCAACACGAATGTCCGCCAGTCGCAACTGATCGAGCATCTTGTCGAGATTTGCGACTTTCCAGTTAATCATGGTGAGTTGGCGTTTGGGCATGTAGTCGCTCTTCTCCTCGAACACGCTCCAGTACGTCTCCTCGCCCGTGGTCTGCGCGAACGCAGCCCCGCCCCAGTCGGTGATGTCGATGCCGAGGTGGCGGAAATACCACTTGCGCAGGCCTTCCGCATTTTTGGCGCGGATAAAAATCCCGCCGAGTCCGATTACTTTTTCTCTACTCATTTTTCGTTCATCAACGTTTGAATTTTCCGGCCAAGCTTTAGCAAATACCAGGTCAGAATCACTGCGCCCAGCACGGCACCGATCCACTTGGCCGGACCCGCCTGCTTGAACGGTGTGCCGACGATTACGCCGACCACCATGCCCAATGCGCCGCCAGACAACACGCCAGTCAGCACACAGGCCATGTACAAAAACCAGGTCACTTGCGGGCTTTCATTTCGGCAATCGCCTTGTTCACCAAGCCGTCCACATAGGCGCCGTAAAAGTCAAAATTGGCAATGCCAACCAGCGGGTCGCCAAGCAACTGGCCGTTGCCATCTACAACCATCACCGTCGGCGTAAAGGTGCCTTTACGCTTTTGCGCAAAGGCGATGTTCTCGACTGTCTTGCCATCAAAATCGATCAGCGATTTGCCGTCGTCCACCGTGATCTGGCGAAATTCAAGTGCCGCCCGCCAGCCCGCGTTGCGAAACATCGGCACGATCACCTCGCGCAGCGCGCCGCGACAGTAATGGCAGCCAGTGAGATTGAAAAAAAGCAGGATCGGCTTTTTGGCAGCCGTGGCCGCATCGCCGTCGGCCTTCAGGTTTTGCGTGACGGGCAGGATTCTTTCCCATTCGCGGCTACTCGGGGCCAGCTCCTCCGCTGCCGGTTGCGCGTGAGATGCAATCGGCACCAGCAAAAAGCCGAATGCCATAATCAGCAGCAAATACCGCGCGAAACCCGCGCAGCCCGTAACCAAAAACTTCAAGCACCGCATGAGCGAATCCCTCATCATTGCCACTCGCGAAAGCCCGTTGGCGCTAGCGCAAGCCCATCACGTTAAATCAGAACTGGAGAGTGTAATTCCCGGCCTGTCGGTAACGCTGCTTGGCATGACCACACGCGGCGACCAAATTCTCGACAAACCGCTCGCCAAGGTTGGCGGCAAGGGCCTCTTTATCAAGGAGCTGGAGGTTGCGCTGCAAGAAGGCCGCGCCCATCTCGCAGTGCATTCGCTGAAAGATGTGCCGATGACGCTGCCGAAGGGCTTCATCCTCGCCGCGATTTTGCCGCGTGAGGACGCGCGTGATGCCTTCGTTTCATCGAAGTACGCGTCGCTGGCTGCGATGCCTGCCGGGTCGATTGTCGGCACGTCCAGCCTGCGTCGCGCTGCCGTGCTCAAGCGCGCCTATCCAACCCTGAAGTACGAGCCCGTACGCGGCAACGTAAACACGCGTTTGGCCAAGCTCGACAGCGGCGAATTCGACGCGATCATTCTCGCGGCTGCGGGCCTCATCCGTCTCGGTATGAAAGACCGCATCACGATGTGCATCCCGATTGAAGAATCGCTGCCCGCGCCCGGTCAAGCCGCACTCGGCATCGAGGTGGTCAGCGACGATGAAGATACTGCTGAGATCGTGTCCGAACTGGACCATGCACCCAGCGCCATTGCCTGCACGGCTGAGCGCATGGTCAGCCGATTGCTGGGCGGAAGCTGCGAATTGCCGCTCGGCGCGTATGCTGATTTTGTTGAAGGCGACAAGCCGCTGCGACTGCGCGCGTTCGTGTCCAATCTGGATGGCAGCGAGGTGGTAACGGCGGAAGCATTCGGCACGCCAGATATGCCGGAAGCGCTGGGCGAGGAAGTGGCCAAGCTGTTGAAGGCGCAGGGCGCTGATCGGATCATCGCCTCGCTCAGCTAAGGCGCAGCCCGCCGCCATCGTGATGCGGCTACCATGCGGCCAAAGGAGTACATCATGAGATTGAAAGACAAAGTCGCCATCATCACCGGCGGTGCGCAGGGCTTCGGGTACGGCATTGCTGAGCGTTACGTTCAGGAAGGCTGCAACGTCATGCTGGTGGACATTCAGGCGCACGCCGTGGAAATGGCTGCCGCTAAATTGCAGGCGCACGCGAAGGGTCTGCCGGTGGTCGCGCAGCAGGCGGATGTGTCGAAATCTGCCGATTGGGATGAACTGGTGAGCGCGGCGCTTGTTGCTTTCGGTCGCATCGATATCGTCGTCAACAACGCGGGCGTCTCTCACAAAAACCAACCGATGCTGGACGTTGATGAGGCGGAATTTGATCGCGTGTACGCGGTGAACGTCAAGTCGATTTATCTGTCCGCGAAGCACTGCGTGCCGCTGATGCGAGCCCAGCATGGCGGTTGTTTTGTGCAGATTGCGTCCACCGCTGGCGTGCGTCCAAGGCCGGGTCTCACCTGGTACAACGGCTCGAAGGGTGCGGTGATTTTGACCAGCAAATCGATGGCCGTCGAGCTGGCCAAGGACAACATTCGCGTCAACTGCATCAACCCCGTGGCAGGCGAAACGCCGCTGCTGGCGACCTTCATGGGCGAGGACACGCCGGAGAAGCGCGCGCTGTTCAAGGCGTCAATTCCGCTGGGACGATTGTCGACGCCGCTCGACATTGCCAATGCGGCGCTGTTTCTGGCGAGCGACGAGGCGAACTTCATTACCGGCGCATGCCTTGAGGTGGACGGCGGCCGCTGCGTGTAGTTTCAGTTTGTAGGAGCGGCTTGCTGCGACCACCCACGGCAGGTCGCGGCAAGCCGCTCCTACAACGGCGGCACACCAAATCGTCTATTCTCCATTTCAGGAGGAAAGCATCATGGCCAACGCCACCAAAGCAACGTTATCCGCTCTCTCAGGACTGGACGCATCGTTTCTGTATCTGGAGACGCCCGAGCAGCCGATGCATGTGTCGAGCTTGTGTGTGTACGAGGTGCCGCCGAAGTTGAAACGAACGTTTCCGAAAGCGGTGGTCACGCATTTAAAGAAGCGGCTGCACTTGGCCCCGCTGTTCACCCATGTGATTGAGCCCGCGCGATTTGGGCTCGGGCACCCCAGCTGGGCACCCGCTGCGGACGTTGATCTCAGCTATCACGTGCAACACATTGAGCTGCCGAAACCGGGCACCATGCGTCAGCTCGAAGCGGCGGTGGCGAAGGAACATGCTCGACTGCTGGATCGTGCGCGACCGCTGTGGCAGTTCACGATATTCACTGGCCTTGCCACTGGCGAGGTAGGGTTCTACGGCAAGGTGCATCACGCGGCGCTCGACGGCAAGGGCGGCACGGTGCTGGCCAATTCGATCCTTGATTTGAGTGCGGTGCCGCGCGAAGTGTCGCCGCCGATTGCGACGCCGCAGGAGGCCGCCGAAAAGCCGGACATGAAAATCGGCGACATGATTGGCGCTGCGTTTTCCAACTCTCTTGCGCAGTACGCAAAGCTGATTCGCTCCATCCCCAGCGTGGCGAGCAAGGTGGCCGAGGCTGCTTCTCCGGCGTTCAAGAACGCGGTGGCAACGCGCAAATTGCCTATCAAATTTGCACCGCGAACGCCGTTCAATGTGAACATTTCGGCCAAGCGAAATTTTGTCACGGCGGCGCTGCCCTTCCCGGAAGTGCGAGCAGCGGCAAAGGTGCTGGGCGGCTCGGTGAACGACGGCGTGATGTTCGTATGCGCCTCCGCATTGCGCACGTATTTGAAGGGTTTGAACGAGTTGCCGAAGCGCACGTTGGTCGCCGCGATGCCAGTGAGTTTGCGCGAGGAAAGCAACAAACAACTCAACAATCAGGCATCGATGGTGCTCGCCGAATTGGGCACCCATCACGGCGATGCAGCGAAGCGCTGGAAAGCGATTTTGACCTCTACTAACAAGGTCAAAGAATCACTGAAAAGCCTGAAGAGCGTGCTGCCTACCGACTATCCAGGCCTGCTCGCGCCGATGATGGTGTCGCGGATCAACGCAGCCGTAGCCAGCACCAAACTGATGGAACGTTTGCCGCCGGTGGCCAACGTCGTTATTAGTAACGTGCCGGGGCCACAAGTACCTTTGTACCTCGCGGGCGCGCAGATGAAAACGTTCTTTCCGGTGTCGATCATCACGCACGGACTGGCGCTCAACATCACGGTGCAAACGTATTGCGGCAGCATCGATTTCGGCATCATCGCGTGCAAAGTGGCGGTGCCTGATTTGAATGATTTGGGCACCGCGATTGAAGGCGGATTCGACGAATTGGTCGCGCTCGCGCAGGCGAAAATGGCGCTGGACAAAGAGCGTGAAGCCGCAGCGGCTGCTAAAGCTGCGCCGGTTGAACCACCTGTAGTCAAGGCAACCAAAACCGTCAAAACTACCAAAGCAACAAAGGCAAAACCAGCCGCCGCCAAGCCCTTGAGTAAACGCTCCAGCGCATCCCGTTAAGATCAAATTCAACACTCTTCGCGACTCACCACAACGTGCCGACCTCACCCGCTCAACCCAAAGCCCCGAACCCATTTTTAGTCGCACTGGAGGCACGGGCACCGTGGGAATGGGGCGCGTCACTGGCCGCATGGCCGATGCTCAAAATGATGGGCGTTTGGCCGAAGCCCTCTGAGGCGAATCCGCAGCATGTGATCGTCTATCCGGGCCTCGCTGCGGGGGACGCCTCAACGCGACCGCTGCGCTCGTTTCTGGAGGATTTGGGCTACACCGTTCACGGCTGGTATCAAGGCATGAATCGTGGACCGGGGCGCGGCGTTCTGGAGCGCTTGCAGGAACAATTGATTGCCGTGCATCGCGACACACAACAACCCGTGTCGTTGATCGGCTGGAGTCTCGGCGGCGTGTACGCACGTGAACTTTCCAAGCTCGCACCCACGTCGGTGCGCAACGTCATCACGCTGGGCACCCCGTTTGGCGCAAACCCTCGCTCAACCAACGCCTCTCGCGTGTATTCGATGCTCTCCGGAGAAACCTTACCCGACGAGTTGATGCTGTTGCAATTGGCCGTCGCTCCGCCCGTGCCGTTCACCAGTCTGTACTCCAAAACCGACGGCGTCGTTGCTTGGCAGGGCAGCATTCAGAAGCCGACCAAAGACAACGCGTTCATCGAAAACGTGGAAGTGTTTGCCAGCCATTTGGGCATCGGTGTGAACGCGGCTGCGTGGTACGCCATTGCGGATCGGCTGGCGCAGCCCAAGGGCAAATGGACGGCGTTTACGCCGCCGGCGGCTGCACGTTTTTTGTTCGGTTAAGAGTATGAAAGTCACAGCAAACGGCCTCGAATTTGAGGTCGAAATCAACGAACCCGTGGGCGTTGAGATCACGCCGGAGACGCCGACCGTGCTGCTCATCATGGGCCTCGGCATGCAGCTCATCGCGTGGCCCATCGCCTTCGTCAACGCCTTGACCCGCGCCGGTTACCGCGTGGTTCGATTCGACAATCGCGACATCGGCTTGTCACACAAAACCAGCGCACCGATGCCGAGCCTCGTGTGGATGGCGCTCAAATATCGCGTGCGCTTGCCGATCCACGCGGCATACACGTTGCGCGACATGGTCGAGGACACGCGCGGCGTGCTCGATGCGTTGAATATTGCGCGCTGCCACGTTATTGGCGTGTCGATGGGCGGCATGATCGCGCAGGGACTCGCGTGCCATCATCCGAACCGCGTGACTTCACTCACCAGCATTATGAGCACGACGGGCGCACGCGGTCTGCCGCAAGCGACGTCCAAAGCGGCGATGGCCTTGCTATCGCGACCCAAGAGCAAGAAGCGCGACGATATCGTCAACCATTTCGTTCGCGTGCTCGGCATCATCGGCAGCCCGCAATTTCCGATGCCGGAAGCGGAGGTGCAGCAGCGCATTGGCGACGCGTTCGACCGCTCGTTTTATCCAGCGGGCACCATCAAGCAAATGGCCGCGATCATGGCCTCGGGTGATCGCAGCGAGGAGGTGCGCCGCATCACGGTGCCGACGCTCGTCATCCACGGTCGCGATGATCCGCTGGTGCCGCTGAAGAACGGTGAAGACACGGCGAAAAAGATTGCCGGCAGCGAATACACGGTGATCGACGGCATGGGCCACGACCTCGGCGCGCTGGCCGCCGTAACGGCGCGCGTACTGCCGTTTTTGCAGCAACACACGCCGCCGAAAACAGAGTCAGCTTTGTAGAGAAACGTCCGTTCTAATTGGGCTAAGTGCAACAAAATGTCGAATATCGACTATTGCCACTTTATAGGCCTATGCCCATATGAGATGGCGTTTACAGCCAAAAGCTGCTATGCAAAAAACCACAACAAAGCATGCAGCGACGCCATTCCAATCACCAGCGAAAGCAGCATGCCGCCTCGCCACCAGGCGTAGATGCCGGTGATGATTGCGGCCACCGCATGCGGCCAGCGCATTGTGAGATTCAACTGATTACCCTGAAACAAAATCAGCGGCACGACCAGCGCGGCAAAGATCGCAGGCACCGCTAATTGCAACGCCCGCTCGAATCGCGGCGGTAGCTTTTTGCCCGCGAGCAAACCGATGAACGAATAGCGAATCGCGAACGTGCCGATGGCCAACCCGATAATCGCCAACCAGCCATCGACCGTGCCAAAACCGCCCCAGTTCATCGCGTCGCCTCGGACGTTTTTAGTTTCAACAACGCGTCCACGGTCATGCCCACGCACGTGCCCAACGCACACGCCGCGATCAGGCCGAGCTTGAGCGGCATCGCGTAAAGCAGCACGCCCGCCGCGCCGCCGGCAATCGCCGCGAGAATCTGGCTGCGCGACTTGAGCAGCGGCACCACCATCGCCACAAACGAAAGCGGAATCGTGAAATCCAGTTGCCAGCTCGCCGGTAATTTCGCACCGGCGAACGCACCAATCGCATTCATCAACACCCACCACGGCCACAGCGTCAGCGCGCAGCCGAGATAGAACGCCAGCGGATGATTCATGTGCTCACCACGCTGATGCCGCGCCTCGTTCGAGATGAAGGTTTGATCGACCAGAAACGCAGCCCACAACACGCGCTCTTTCGGCGTCGCACCGGCAATGCGCGGCGCGATAGCCGCGCTGTAAACGGCCATGCGCAAATTCACCACCAACCCAGAAAGGATCGCAATGGTCAACGGCGCGCCGCTAGATAAAAACTGTGTCAACACCGCCTGCGACGAACCCGCGAATGCGAATGCAGCAATCGCCACCGCGCCCCATTCGCCCAACCCCGCCTGCATCGCCGCAACGCCACACACGAGGCCGAAAGGAATGTACGAAGGGATGAGTTGCAGGCACTCAATCACGCCCGCTTTGAATGAGGCGCGCGAGCTTGCCTGATCAGCAGCGTTGCTCACAACCGAACGTAATGCACGAACGAAAACGCAACGTCAGGGCAGCCCGCGTGCAGCGGTGCAGCATGGCGTTCACGCCAAGCCTCACGAAACTGCGCGCGATCCCACGTTGGGAATGTCGTGTCGCCATCCACATTCGCCTCGATTTCGGTCAAATACAAATCATCAGTTAGCGGCATCGCTTCACGATACATCGCGTTGCCACCGATCACAAAAACAGGCTGTTCTGTATGCGCCGGTAGCGCTAAAGCTTCGGTAAGCGAACTCACTTTGATGACACCGTCTGGCAGCAAACGCGGTTGTGAAGAAACCACCACATGTTCACGATTCGGCAACGGTTTGGGAAATGCCTCCCAAGTGCGCCGCCCCATCACGATTCGCTTGCCGCTGGTAAGAGTTTTGAAATATTTGAGGTCGGCGGAAAGATGCCAAGGCATCGTGCCGTTGCGACCAATGATGCCGTTGGCCGCGACGGCGGCGATCAAGGCCAGGCGGGGCCGGGGAGAAGAAGTCATAGGGGAATTGTAGGTTCCCTCTACCGCAAGCGGGAGAGGGTTAGGGTGAGGGTGGCTCGTGGAATGAGGTGGATTGCGTACCACCCCACCGATCGCCCTGAGTGCAGCGAAGGGTCTGATGAAATGAGCATTGGCGTTTGCCACCCTCGCGCTCTGTGGCCGCGCGGGGCCAGGTTTGATCGCTACGCGATAAGGACTATGGGGATCCAGGCCCGAGATTCTGGGCTACGCTTGCTGAACTATGAGTAACGTCCAGCACCCCATGAATCTTCACAACGACATCATTCCGGCAGTAGCTAATTTGGTGCGTGCCCGTTATGTATTTCCTTACATTGGTGAGCGTCTCTCTATGTATTTAACTGAACGACTCAATTCGGGTGCTTATGAAAAGCTGGGGCATGAACAGCTGGCGGCACAGTTGAGCGAAGATCTCCAGAGGGAGTCCAGCGATCACCATCTTCGGGTTCGCTACTTTATCGATCCTCACGTATCCGAGAGCCCTGGAGACGTTGTGCGTGAGCAGAATGATCGGGCGGAACACTGCCGTAAGATAAGTTATGGCATTAGCGCTCAACTGGATCACGGCAGCACTGCAATTCTGACTATCAAAGAACTTGTGGAGCCAGAGTTATCTCGTTCCGCTTATGAAGTTGCGCTTGCGTCGATTGCAGATGCGCCGGCACTCGTCATCGATCTTCGTGAGTGCGTTGGCGGTGATCCAAATACAGTAGCTCTTTTGTGTTCGCATCTTTTCGATGTTCGGACACAACTCAGTAGCGTCGTGCCTCGTGCAACGCCAACTGAGCATTTCTGGGCCGAACCGAGTCGATACAAAACGCGCTTCGGTAGCAGAAAACCTGTTTTCGTCGCGGTGGCGAATTTCACGTTTTCCGGAGCAGAGATGCTCGCATATGACCTGCAAGCATCCGGGCGTGCCAGCGTTGTCGGAGAGATTACTGGCGGCGGTGCTAACCCTTGTGCATTTCACTGGCCAACCCCGCACTTCAGTCTTTTGCTACCGGAAGCCTCTTCGGTCAACCCGATCACTGGGACGAATTGGGAAGGGTGCGGGGTTGTCCCCGACGAACATTGCTCTGGTGATAAAGCTTTGAGTAGAGCGATTGAGCTAGCCCGCGTAGCGATCAACTTTTAACGACCAAGACCAAACGGTCACGTCTTGTAATTACTTGATCTAGCTACGGTGATGCGGTTCGAACCGCCCCTTCAGCCCGCGCTGAGGAGCGGAGCAACGGGCGGTCGTAGATGCGTCGTCGGCACACACTGTGCGTAGCGTCAGCGAAGCTTTCGTGTGACGTCCGACGCATCCCGCCCGTTGCGAGCACCGCAGGATGAAGCGGGGTGCAGGGGCTAGCGTTTTTGGTTACTTTTTGCGCGACTGGCAAAAGTGACTGGCCCCGCGCGGCCATAGAGCGCGAAGGTGGCAAAGATCAAAGCTCATTCCACGAGCCACCCTCACCCCAACCCTCTCCCGCATGCGGGAGAGGGGCAACGCTACGCTTCGCGCACAGGCCGGGCACCACGCCCTAAAATGAATCCGTGTATTACCCCCGCTCCCTCACTAACGTCATCCTTGCCTGCTTCGTGCTCTCCGCCGTGCCACTGGTGGTGGCTTTGGCTGAGCTGGCGTTTGGGCTGGATAGCCTGGCCAAGCGCTCGCAGCTCTCGGTGCGTGAGGCTGAGGCGGCCAGCGCATCTTCGCGCGAGTTGCGCGACCTGACCAGCAAGATCGAGCGGGCGGTGCGGCAGTCGATTGTGCTGGAAGATGCCACGCTTATTGACGGTTACCGCAAGCTGGACGCGCAGCTCGACACTTCGCTGATTCGCAGCCAGAGCTTGCCGCTGACCGATGACGAGCGCGAGGTGCTCAAAAAATTAAGCGTGCAGCGCACCGTGCTGGCGTCCGCGCTCAGGAACGGCCTGCCCGAGTTGAGCGAGCGACCAAAGCTTGCCGAAGCGGCCGCTGATCTGGCCGACAACGCGGCACAGGCGGCGGCGCAGCTCGGTCGCGTGACCGAGCGCGAGGTAATTACGTTGCGCGAAATGGCGGCCAAGACGCGTGAAAACTGGCCGTGGTTTTTAGGTGTTGCCGCAGTAACGGCGCTGTTGTTGGCGGTGGGGTTTTCAATTTTGATTTCACGCCCCTTGCGCAACATTGATCGCAGTATTCGCAAGTTGGGTCGTGGCGAATTCAACGAAGGCATTCTGATTAAAGGCCCGCGCGATTTGCGCTCGTTGGGCGAACGGCTCGACTGGTTGCGTCGCCGTCTGCTTGAGCTGGAAACCCATCAGTCGCGCTTTTTGCGCCATGTGTCGCACGAATTGAAGACGCCTTTGACAGCAGTGCGTGAGGGCTCCGAACTTCTCAACGACCGCATTGTCGGAGAAATGTCGACACAGCAAACTGATATCGTGCGCATCATTCGTGACAACACGTTGTCGTTGCAGCGCCTGATTGAAGATTTGCTGTCGTATCAGCAGCACAAAAGCGCGACACAGATCAAGGTTGAGGCCGTGGAGATGCAGCAGGTGATTGAGCGGGTGGTGCGCGAGCATCGGCTGGAGATGTTGTCACGCGTAATTTCAGTGGATGTGCAGGGCGAAGCGCCGATGCTGCTGGGCGACAAGGAGCAATTGCGGGTGGTGTTGGATAATCTGCTATCGAACGCCATCAAATACACGCCTCGAGGTGGAAAAGTGCGCATCATCAGCACGCTTGACGGCGCGATGGCACAGATTGATATTGAAGACGACGGCCCTGGGGTCGCGCTCGAAGAACAGGAACGCGTGTTCGAATCGTTTTATCGCGGTGACGCCAGTACCAACGGCAAGATCAAGGGATCGGGCTTGGGCTTGGCCATCGTGCGCGAATATGTCCTGGCGCATCTAGGCCACGTTTTTGTGGTTGAACCGGGCAAAT
>JANXNO010000110.1 GCA_025354075.1 Burkholderiales bacterium
CGGTTCGCTCATCGCCAGCGCGCCGACATGTTCGCCAGAAATAAGCTTCGGTAGATACTTTCTTTTCTGCGCATCGCTGCCGTTAATCTTGAGCTGGTTTACGCACAGATTGGAGTGCGCGCCGTAGCTCAAGCCCACAGATCCGCTCGCACGGCTGATCTCCTCCATCGCCACGCAGTGCGCGAGGTAGCCCATGCCCGCGCCACCATATTCCTCAGGCACCGTGATGCCAAGAATGCCGAGGTCGCCCATCTTCTTCCACAAATCCATCGGGAATTGATTGGTGCGATCAATCTCGGCGGCGCGCGGCGCGATTTCGTCCGCAGCAAACGCCGCGACCGTATCGCGCAGCATGTCGATGTCTTCACCGAGATCGAATTTAAGTTGTGGAAATTGCATCGTGTCCGTCCTTGTTATTTCTGCTTTGTGGGAGCGGCGTCATCGCGCCCAAAAAATCTAGCCCTGACCAGCAAGCTGCCTCAGCTCAGCGTCATCCTCGGCGCAGCCGGGGATCCAGAACGTTTGCAGTGGCTGGCTGCCATGAATGCCGTCCCACGGAAGTCGCGCATTGGATACCCGCCTCCGGCGAGCACGACGACAGTTCGGTTAATTCTGCTTAGGGAAACGCTGATCAAGTGGCTGCGACGGCGCATTACTTCGTTGTGTGGTGCTCGGAATCCTCATGTACCAGGGCGTACATTCCGGTTCCTCCGCGCCACACGCCTTGTACTGCATCCGTCTCGCTCACTTGTTCAGCGTTTCCTTAGGTACCTTACGAATGAAAAATCTACTTTGCCGGTATCGAAATCAACGTCTGTTGCATCAGGGCGCAGAGCGTTTCCACGCCGTTCTTCGTCACAAAAACTTTGCCCTGTGTGATCGTCAGCGTGCGCCCGGATTTGACGACTTCACCGCGCGCGCGCAGCTTCTCGCCGTCGCCCGGCGCCAGCAGATTCACCTTGAATTCAACGGTCAGCACATTGCTGCCCGGCGGCATCATCGTCGCTCCAGCGCAGCCGCCCGCCGTGTCCACCAGCGTGCCGATGATGCCCGCGTGAAAGTAACCATGCTGCTGCGACAGCTCGGGCCGGAAGTCCACCTCAAACTCCGCGACGCCAACGTCCACCTCGGTCAACCGCGCGCCGATCAGTTTCATCATGCCTTGCGCATTGAAAATGTTCAGAATGTCGGCGGTTTTTTGCGGCGTGATCATGGAGGTGAATTGTAGCGCGCAAGTTGACGTTTACGTCAACGTAAGCGTTTACCCGCGCTTTCCCGATGAAGGGTATTCGCCGTAACTATCTAGCCGGGCTTTTCAGCCGTTTGCGGCAATCGCGCTCGATGGTCGAAATTTCTTCCAGCACCACGTCGATGTCTTCGCGCTGCTGCTCCAGCAACACGCGTCGCGCAGCCAGCACTTCGAGGAATTTCATGAGCTGTGGCCGTTCGCTGTGGTCAACGTCGTACAGGTCAAGAATGCCGGAAATATCGGCAAGGCTCATGCCCAGTCGCTTGCCACGCAGCACCAGCTTCAGGCGAACCCGTTCGCGCTGGCCGTAGATTCGCCGCGTACCACGACGCTCAGGCGACAGCAAACCCTGATCCTCGTAAAAGCGGATCGCTCGCGTCGTCAGCGCGAACTCGTCAGCAAGTTCAGTGATGGTGAAGGTTTCGCGGCGATGGTTCGACGCTGTGGCAGACGAGGGCGAGGCGGTCTTGGGCATGCGCAAAGTTTAGCCGCGCTGCCGACACGCGCTGCGTTGGATCAACCCGTTGGTCGCGGAATATCCGCTTCGCCATAAACCAGATGCACCTTCGCGTCCTCAGGAATCCCCGGCATGGTTGCCGCCCACGCCTCCCAATCCGCGCGCATTGCCAGCAGCCGCTCGGGTTCGCGCTTGGTCATATTGGCCTTCTCACGCGCGTCCGCTTCCACGTCGAACAAATATTCGAACGCATCCACCATCAAATACTTCCACCGCCCATCCCGCAGCGCGCGCTGCTTACGATGGTTCATGCGCCAGTACAGTTTTCGCGGCGGATTCAACGCCGGGTTGGCCAACACCGGCGCGAGATCAACGCCATCCAGCGGCGCGTCACCGTCCTCAGTCAACCCCGCCGCGCGCAGCATCGTCGCCGTCCAGTCCATCGTCAGATTGGGCGTTGCCGACACGCCGCCCGCCTTGATGCGCGCGGGCCAGCGCGCCACCAGCGGCACGCGCAAACCGCCCTCCAGCAAATCCATCTTGCCGCCCACAAACGGCCAGTTTTTCGAGAAGCGCTCGCCGCCGTTGTCACTGGTGAAAACCACCAGCGTGTTCTCCGCAAGACCCTTCGCTTCGAGCGCCGCCAGAATGCGCCCGATGCCCTCATCCATGTGATGAATCATGCGCCAGTATTTGTCGAGCGATCCGCCGTCGTTGTGACTGATGCGCGGCGTGATGCGCTCGGCCTCAGCGCGATCGTCGCGCGTCTCCCACGGCCAGTGCGGCGCGGTGTAATGCACTGAAAGCAGAAACGGCTGCTCGGCGGATTGCTCGCCAATCCAGTTCACCGCGCGGTCGCTCACAAGGTCAGTGAAATACCCGTCCTCATGCACCTCGGTTTCGTTCTCCCACAGGTCGTGCGTGCCGCGCGAATCCTTGTGCGTGAAGTAATCTATCGCCCCCGACGTCGCGCCGTAAAAATAGTCATA
>JANXNO010000229.1 GCA_025354075.1 Burkholderiales bacterium
CGCGGGCTGTAGTGCAGCGGGTCAAGTGGTCACCTGCACGGTGGCGAGTCTGGCGGCGGGGGCGAACACGAGCTTTGTGATTCCAGTGACGCCGACGGCCGGTGCGGCCAACCCGGTGGTGAACAGCGCGAGTGTCAGTGGTGGGGGAGACCCGACGTGTCCGGCGACGGCGCGTTGTACGCCTTCGACGAGCACACCGATTGACAGTGTCGATATGACTTCATCGTTCAGTCTATTGCCGCTAGCGACAGCACCCGGTGCCACTGTTAACGGTCGGCTGAGCTGTACGAATGGAAGTACAACTGTTGCTGCAGCTTCCGTTACTTGCACCGTAACCGGCGCGACGCTTGGAAGCTGCCAAATAAATGGTACCGGCCCGATAGTCACCCAGCCTGCGACGGTACCGGCTAGTGGTAGCCTAGTGTGCTCTATTACATCGACAGCTCCGACTACTGGCGCAATTGCGTTGACAGGCACGACCAGCGCGTCCAACGAGGCCAACACTGCGAATAATGGCAGTTCTGCCACCGTGCCAGTCATTGACGCAGTGAACGATGCCGCTGTAACGATCACTTCAAGTGCAAGCGCGCAAGCTGTACCCGGAAGTGTTTTGTCTGGCGATACCGTGGGTGGCGTTGCTGCCACTACATCGAACGTGACCGTGCAGCCGACGATTACAGTCACTGGGGGCGCTACTACGACCGGATGGACAATTGACTTGGCGGGCATCGTAACGGCACCAGCCAACGTCGCTGCGGGCACTTACTCCGTTAACTACACTATTTGCAGCAACCCATCAGCGACACCTGTCGCATGCGACACGGCAGTAAAAACTGTAACGATTAACGCGGGAACGCCAGCTGATTTGACACCGACATTTACGTTTGGTGGTTCCTCGTACATCGTTGGTCAGACGCGTGAGGTCATCATTAACGTCTTTGAGATTAATGGCGTCGCGACCACCGGACTCGTACAGTTCTTTGTGCCACTACCCGGAGGTGTTGCGTTCAACGATTACACGTTTGACCCACTTGCAACAAATGCACCGACCTTGCCGGGCAATCCACCTATAAACAACGTTGATTGGACTGCGCAAAATACTGGGACTGGGCTGCTATTCACGCTGGATAGTGCCAAGTCGATAGCGGGGGGCGCACGAAGTCGTGTCGTGATTAAGTGTACGGCGGTCGATCCGGCTGCCAAATCGAATCTAACCGTAAATATCGTAGCTAACTCTGGCGGCGAGACACGGACCAACAACAACGTTGTTGTCCTCTCACAGTCCGTACAACGCTAATGAGTCGAGGCGACCTGATGAACACCACATTATTTTCTCGCTTAGTCCAAGCCGCCGTGACGGATGTCAAGCGCTTAGTTCTAGTTTCTTGCTGTGTCCTGCTGTCTATGTTTGGCGCAAATGTCAGTTATGGTCAGTTCGCCGATCCAGCACTGTCCACTGCGGCATTTTTTCCACCCAAAGCGGTGATTGGAACAACCAGCGACTTGAGGCTCACATTTTCGAACTCAGGCAGAACTGCAATACCAGCCAATTCCATTGAATTGGCTATATGCCCAGCCTTCAATTACTACACGGCAAACGGAGTTCCTTTTGGCCCGCTGGCCGCATCATTCACTTGGTCTGCTCCGGACCCTACGGATAACTGCGTTCGCGGGGTTAACAACGTCTCAATTCCCGCATTCGGGGGAGGACAAATCAGTCAACGCTACGACGCGACCGTGCTGACGAGTGGTCCGGAGACTACGAATATCAACGTTCAATTGATCAGCCAGTTCTTGGCTTTCGAGAACGCGTCAGGCAACGACAACTTACAGCCAGATCTTGAAATTGTTCCATCAGCTGACATGAGTGTTGCGGTGACGGGGTTGCCATTGACGGCGGGCCCTGGCGCGGTATTGAACGGCAGTCTGGTGTGTACCAATCTGTCGACGACGACGGCGGCGACGAACCCGACGTGTACGGCGGCCTCGGGTCTACCTGCGGGTGCCACGGTCGCCACGGGTGCCTGTGTGTTCAGCGCGGGCAGCAGTGCAGCGAGTG
>JANXNO010000120.1 GCA_025354075.1 Burkholderiales bacterium
CGATACGACGACACAGTGCGCTGGGTAATCTTTCCCCAATGGCTTTCACTCAGTCATTCGTTAACCAATTAAAAAAGAAGTCGGTTTGATTTACATTCCCTCAACGCCATTTCATGGCGTCCGGTTTTTTGAGCCTCTCCAGACGGAGTTTGCGCGCCTGCCGCACTTCGTTAAAGAAAAGTTCTACGCCTGTCATGCCTACCGGGCTGACGAGCGCGGGAGCTGCGGGCACGTCATCCGCTGGCTACGGGAGTTCTTCCCCAAGGGAGAGAGCCTTGATCCGGTCTCCGATGAATACGTCAAGGACGTCGAGGAGATCATCAATCGCAGGCCTCGCAAAATCTTCGATGGCCTCACCCCCTTCGAACTACACCTCCCAACTCTTTTCGCGCGGACTGTTCGTACTTGAACGCAGCATTTCGCCATTGCACACCAAACATCGGCTTAACGGGATTGGCAAAGTTTCAAATTGGTGCGCGCTGCGCGAACGATCGGCAGCAACGTTTCAGCGTCTGACGGCGAGTTGCCCTCTCGAAATTCAGTATCGGTCAAATTTGCGTCGTCGACGAGTGGTTGTAACACCAGCAGGCAGCCGGAAAGATCGTTCAGCTTATTCATCGTCACGGCAAGATCGTTACGAATACGGCCCTGTTCTGAGCGGTGCAACGTGCGCGAGCAGAGCGTCAAAACGGGTTCCAGTTTCGCTTTGGCCTCGACGAATTGCCGAGTGTCGTAGAGCTGCCTGAACAACGTGCGCGCGGTGGTCACTGCCGCCTTCGTGCAGCGCGATGACGGACGCAAATACAGGCCCTCAAAGTTCGCGCGTGCGCCGCAGTAGTCGCGGCATGCGCCAGATTCGCTGGCGGAGACTTTGACCCCTTCGCCCGTCGGCGCAAACGTCACAATGCACGGCGTTTTTTCGTCGATGCCTTCAAGCGTTGCGGTGCTGCCGTTCACCTCGCCGTCAAGTGAGCATACGTGCCTGTTGCCGCCTGTCGCTTCAATCGCGAAGATCAAGGAGTTGCCATTTCCAGGCCGCAGAGAGAGATTACCCCACGCGCCTTCGGTCACGTATTCGCCCGGCTTAAGCGACGACGATTGTCGCTGCGCGGACGCGGTTGCGCTGAGTAACAACGTCACAGCGCAGCAAACACCAAACAGTGCGAGGCGGACCAATTGATTCATGATGAATACGTCCCTGCGTTTGCAAATAATCCACTGATCGAGAGGCGACGCGTGCCGCTCCACAGCACTGATTCTAGGCGCGGATCGACCACACGGCGACAGCGGTAAAAACCGAGACAAAAAGCACCCGCTTAACGCGTTTTGTCGCCCCGTTGTCTTTTTTCTCGCGCACAATCACAATTCAACGTCAAGGAGGACACGTTATGAAAATGAGTTCACTGCTACTGTCCGCGCTGTTCTGCGCGACGGTCACACCCACCATAGCTGCCGACCCCGCGCTCGCCGAGATCGTACCAACGCTTACGCGCGGCACCGCCTGGAAACAAACCTCGACGATTCCGGTTCAGTTTCAGACATTTCATCCGCAGGGCATGGTCAAAATCGGTGACGATTTTTTCTTTTCCTCCGTGGATATTCGCACGCCGACCAAGCGCTACCCGCAACTGCAGGATGGCTATGACCGCGACACGGGCGAAGGCGTGGGATACCTGTTCAAGATGGACAAGACCGGTAAGTTGATTGCTAAAGTGCAGCTTGGCGAAGGTGCCATGTACCACCCCGGCGGCATCGATTTTGATGGTCGCTACATTTGGGTTCCCACCGCCGAATATCGGCCAAACAGCGCCTCCATCATCTATCGCGTTGACCCGCAAACGATGAAGGCAGAAGAAATGTTTCGTTTCAAGGATCACATTGGTGGCATCGTTCACAACACGGATGACAAGTCACTTCACGGCGTAAGCTGGGGCTCGCGTCGCCTGTACGCGTGGCCGATTGACGGCAACAGCAAACCAACTAATCTGGGAAAGTCGCCCGAGCAATTGCGCGTCATGAATCGGGCGCTCTACATTGACTATCAAGACTGTCACTACATCGGCAACTCGAAAATGCTGTGCAGCGGTCTGAACAACTATCGCTCGTCACCCGACGCTGCCGTGTTTCGTCTCGGCGGCATCGAAATTGTCGACCTGAAAACAGATCAGGCGACGTGGCAGGGCCCGGTGGAATTGTGGTCGCCGACATCTGGATTGCCGATGACGCAGAATCCAGTCTGGATCGAGCCCATGGCCAACGGCCTTCGCGCGTACTTTATGCCTGACGATGACAAATCCACCGTTTTTGTGTACGAGGCGGTGACGAAATAGCCGTAAACGTTGCGGTGACTGACCGTGCGCGTCACGGGCTCTGGCGACCCGCTTGGGCGAACTCAAAGAGCGCAAACGAACGACCTTTTAGTACTCTGTGTTTGTCTACGACAAAAATGTGAGAAAATATAGTTATAGAGCTTGGCAATTCGAGCTCTTCCCTTCAGGAGTGCTTTATGAACCCATCACGTCGTATTTTTGTTATCCATTCGGCAACCGCTCTGGCAGCAGGTGCCGCAGTCGTAGCGGCACCAATGGCCTTTGCACAAAAACTCCCTATGGTTGATCCCAAGGACGCCACCGCCGCTGCGCTCGGTTACGTCGTCGACGGTACCAAAGTAGACAAGGTCAAATTCCCGAAACACGAGGCCACGCAAAATTGCAGCAACTGTGCAATTTTTCAGGGTAAAGCAGCGGACGCCGCCGGTGCGTGTCCACTGTTCGCCGGCAAACAGGTTTCGTCCAAAGCGTGGTGTAGCGCGTGGGCGAAAAAAGCAGCGTAACGCGGCATCGCTGCGGCGCGCAGCTGGCAAAAAAACGGCCCAATGAGGCCGTTTTTCATTTTCGGCCCGCAGAGCGCAGCGCTCTGTCGGGCTACTTGCTATCTTCGGGACAAATAGCGCGCTGAACTCAATCCGGCAAGTAGCACCAGCAACACCAGCGCCCATATGTTGATTGTCGGCGTTGGGATGGGCGCAGCCTGAGCAACCGCCACCGGAAACTCACACGCTCCGATGTCGAAGCCCGCGCCTTGCGGACGCGCGACGCCCCGGTGGTCGGTCGCCGGTGCACCGTTAGGCACAGCAAACGTCACACCATTGATCGCAGGACTGCCGGTGAGCAGCGCAAAGGTCAACGTCACTCCGCCGTTGTTCGCGAGTGGGCCGATACCACAACGGTGCCACTCATTGACCCATTGGCCGAGCCCCGCCCGCAGGTCGCGGCGCTATCAGTGTTGTTGCCACCGTTGGCGATGGCGCCACTGCAATTGCCCGTTCCCACACTGTTGGTCACAATAATGTTGCGAAACGTCACGCCGTCGACGCCGCTGTTAATCGCGGCACCAAAACTTCCTGCCGCGCTGTTGGCGACAAACGTGCCGTTGGAAATATTAGTAGTACCGCTGTTGCTTAAGCCTCCGCCACCGCCGCTGCCATTGGCAATCGTCAGATGCATCTGACACAGCAAAGCACCTGTTGCGACTCACATCGGTGATGGGCGGCAGCGTCGAGGCAAGTGTCACAGTGCCGCTTACGCCAAAGCGGATGGTGTCAGCGCGGGCAGCAGTGTTGGCATCTGTCATAGCCTGTCGCAGTGTGCCCGCCCCTCTGTCCGCGAGGCTCGTGACCTTGAACGCTGCCGCGTAGGCCGTGGGGACGGCGACGACGCCTACCGACAGACCCAGCAAGAGCGGGACGAATGTCCGTGATGGTGTGAGCGAACGTTTCATCAAATTTGTCCTTTTGAGCTTGCAGGCGCATATAAAAACTGTGCGCGTCGCCTACCTAAGAATCAGTGCGTTTTTTGGTCTCACAAAACACGGCACACGCAAGCAAAGCAAGCGTGTTGCGCGAGCGAATAGGATCACGCGGCGGCCTCACGTGAACCTGTTTCATGGCACTAGCTGCGAGCGCATTACAAAATTCAGCCTTGAAGGTGAATTAGCGCCAAGAGAGGCGACGAGGGAGCGCAATGTTGGCCCTCGTCGGCCGGGCGACGCGATTCAAACTAAATCAAATCTCTTGTCGTATCTGCGCGTTAGCGCACCCGGGGCGATTGCGCAATTCCTTTGTCACAACAGGGGACGCGGAGCTACTTGCGATGCGGCTTGCCCGTGCACTCCCCGGCCTGCAAGTAACAAATATTCACCCGGAAATTCATGCCTAAATCAGCTCTTCACCAAAACTGTTTCAGCAAACTATTTGTGATTGCGTCCGTCACTGCATTCGGAGTCGCAACGCTGAATGCAGCAGCGCAACCTGCCACGCTCCCCGGCAAACCCATCCACTTCATCGTGCCGTACCTACCGGGCGGCACCACCGGCATCGTCGCCCGCACCGTCGGCCAAAAAGTATCCGAGAAACTCGGTCAACCGGTCATCGTTGAAAACCGCGCAGGCGCGGGCGGCAACGTCGGCATGGACGCGGTGGCGAAAGCCGCGCCGGACGGCTACACCATTGGCTTTGGCGCGATTTCCACCAACGCGCTGAACCCGCACGTTTACAAATCCATGGCGTTTGATCCGCGCAAGGATTTCGCAGGCATCAGCCTGATCGGCTACTCCACCATCGTGCTCGAGGTAGGCGCAGACACACCGATCAAAACCGTGGCCGACCTCATCAACGCGGCGAAGAATACGCCCGGCATGACCTACGGCACCGCAGGCGCAGGCACGTCCATGCACTTAGCGGGCGTGCTCTTCGCGCAGACCACACAAACCGACCTCACGCACGTAGCCTACAAAGGCAGCATGCCCGGCATCAACGACATGATGGGCGGCCACATCAAAGTCATGTTCGACAACCTGCCCGCATCACTACCGCACATTCAGTCCGGCAAGCTGCGCGCATTAGCCGTCGCAGGCGCAGCCCGCTCACCCTCGCTACCCGACGTGCCCACGCTCGCGGAAGCAGGACTCAAAGGCTACGCAGTAGACCCATGGTTCGGCGTATTCGGCCCGGCGAACATGCCACCCGGAGTCGTGCAAAAACTGAATCAGGCGTTTGTTGAGGCGCTCGCGTTGCCCGAGGTGAAAGAGAAATTGCTGCGCGCCGGGTTTACGCCGAAGAGTTCGTCTGCGGCGGAACTGGATGCGCTGGCGCGAAGTGAGTTTGAGCGGCTGGGGAAGATTGCTCGGGATGCGAAGATGGTGGCGGAGTAGGCCGATACGCTTCACGCTGTGCTGCCGAACGCTATCGTACAGTCCGTTGAATTTCGCACCGAGTCGAAAGCCCAAGTAAACTGCAACTCAAGCGCATCCTAGTTAATGTTAAGTTTCAAGACCTTCATCTCCTAGCATCGAATGACAGTGAATCCGCCCCAACCGCCGCTCATGGGATTCGCGTGGAATGAAGCATCACACAACGCGATCCTTGATCGGGGGCTGTTGACAATCATCGAATCCGATTTGAGTGGGCAGCCACACGTAATCGGAACCGGCTTCGTGGTCAGTCGACAAGACACGAAAGCAGTGTGCATGAGTGCGGCGCATGTGTTCAGCGAAGTGCGGAATCTTCAAAGCGGACCACCGAAACATTGCCCCTCCGCACTGCAAGAGTTCCTGCCTGAAAAGAAGTCTGTCAATCTTGCTGCAAATTCACTGGTAGCAGTGCTAATCGAAGGCACCAGAGTCGAGGCAGTTGCGATTGAAGGCCTCGTGTTCGACGAGGGGCTGGATATAGCACTATTTTCGGTTGCACTTCAGCACAGGCAGGACGAGCCGTTCTTCTCTCACGAATATCCGCTTGATGACGTGATACCGGAAGTTGGAGCGCTAGTCTGCGTCTTGAGTTATGGCCAGCAAGGCATCGAGGACTATACGTCTGATGGACGGCAGGTGCTCAGCTTTACGACTAAACGTAGCCCTGTTCTCCGCGTAGGGCGTGTGCTTACGCATTACCCGCATGGCCATCGACTTTGCCGAGGCCCCTGTGTTGAGACATCTATCCCAGTCTATTCGGGCATGAGTGGTGGCCCCGCAATTCACTATGTAGAGAATGGACCAATGCGTGTTTTTGGTCTCGTATGTTCCGATCCCGACTTGGATGACGAAAGAAAACAAGACCGCAGCATCGAAGGGCGATCAATCATCGCTTTGTTACCGTGCGAAGTTACTCGGGATGATGCCGGTAGACGCATCGTGAGCGTGGAACTCAAGCGCGGGCATTTGGCAGGCGCGGTTCACCTCCCGCAGGAGAACAGATGATGATCAAGGAAATCGGTGTCGAAATTCCCCGAAGAAGCTAGGCAGTCGCCAACCCCCGCAGAATCTTCGGATGCTTGACCGCGACCCGCAGTAACGTCTGCGCGGCCCCCCGTCGGATCGCGCCGCCCCTGCTCCCAATCCTGAAGCGTACGCACCGAAACTCCTAGCAGTTCAGCAAATTCCCCCTGCGTAAGGCCTATACGTGCGCGTGCCTCGGACGCGGCGGTGACGACCACTTGCGTCGTGCGTGCGGCACGTCCTGACTTCATCTCCTTCGCGGAGGCGAGCAAATCGTCCTGAAACTGCTTCATTTCATCAGTGGTGGGTTTTGCGATTTTCATTGGTGCTCTCGACAAGTGCAGCTACGTTGATTCAAGAAGGGCTGCGACCAACTACACGGCAACGCCGTATTTTGGCCGTCAATGTGGATCTAGCCCAGCCACCCGATACACGTAGCCAATCAGCCATAAGTACAAAAATAAGTACATGTACAATAACAGAAAATTGGAGTCAACCATGCAAACCGTAAGTTACACCGCCCTTCGCAGCAACCTCGCCCAGACTATGGACAAGGTCAACGCGGATCATGAGCCCGTGATCATCACCCGGCAGAACGGCGAGCCGGCGGTGTTGATGTCGCTGGAGGACTTTCGCTCGTACGAGGCTACGGCTTATCTGATGGCGAGTCCGAGGAACGCCGAGCGCTTGAACCGAGCAATCGAATCTGTCGAGGCGGGCAAGGCGAAGCGTCGCGAGTTGATTGAGGAATGATCGTCAGCTTCGCCGAACAGGCGTGGGAAGACTATCTTTATTGGCAGGCGAACGACAAAAAGGCGCTTCGCCGTATCAACGAGCTGATCAAGGAAATTTCGCGGACGCCGTTTGAAGGCAAGGGCGATCCTGAGCCGCTGCGACACAACTGGTCGGGCTATTGGTCACGGCGCATTGATCGCGAACACCGAATTGTTTACAAAGTTTCGGACGGTGAAATCATCGAGGTGCAGTGTCGTTATCACTACTGATCCGCTGCTAACCAATTCGCGTTACTTGGCCTTCGCCGCAGGCCGCGCGAACCA
>JANXNO010000232.1 GCA_025354075.1 Burkholderiales bacterium
GCAGGCGGGTATCCAGAAACATGGCTTGAGCGGAATGGTCAAATGAGCTGCGACAGCGACCATTCTGGATTCCCGCCTTCAGCGAGAATGACGACATTGCGAGGAAAACGGAAGAATGGCAACTCCGCGTAACACCATCAGCACTAAACGGAAAGCGTCCGGTGGAACTCGGATAGATTCTGCGAGCTCATGCTTGCCAACAAGTTGGTTGGTAGTCGGCTTCTCCATCGCCATCTATTCGACCGCTAAGTTAAATGGCAATAAGCGACAAAACTAGAAAGATCCTTTGGGGGCGCTCAGGGAATCGCTGTGTGATTTGTCGGCAACGATTGGTGGTTGACGAAACAGACGTGGACGCCGAGTCGGTGGTCGGTGACGAGTGCCATATCAAATCCGGCGCGCCGAGCGGGCCGCGACATGACCCAGCTATTGATCCACAAAATATTGATCTTCTCGCCAACCTATTACTTCTCTGTCGTGTTCACCACAAGATGGTCGACGACCAATCCGAAACTTACACGGCTGACCTTCTTCGTTCCATCAAGACAAATCATGAGCAGTGGGTTGACGCCAAGTTCAACGAGAAGAACGATACTTCGCAGGTCAGAATTCGGCGACTGAAAAGCGAAATTCCAGATGAACTAAAACCAGTCGAATCGGGAACAGAACTATTCAATTCTGTAACCGGCTCTCACGGCTCGTATCTCAATCACGACGACAACTTAAACGACGCTGAGGTCGAAATAGTTGGATCTTTTCTGCAAAACATAAAAGATTGGATCGACATCGCGGTCGATCTCGAACCAATAGATAGGGTGCGAGCAACAAAGTCGCTTAACGACGAAATGAATGATTTAAAGTCCAAAGGTTTTCTTGTTTTTGCGGCCAAAGAGAAGCAGCGGCTCGAGGGCGGCGTTGGTGAACCGTCCGATTTTTTCGCTTTACATGTGACGGTTGCGCGTGCGACCGACCCCAAAATCTTTCGACAGGCCAAGTAACTAGTGCCCACTAATACAGCTTTTTACTGAAGTACCCATTTAATAGGGGCTTAGCGTCTATTTTCATCAAATATCGACTTTTGCATAAAACTGCTATCAGCCCTTATTCAATATGACGTTTATGCAAAAGCTGATCACCAAAAATCTTTCATCACGCCCGCTGCAAAACTCCACCCTCGCCCCTCCGCAACGCAATCGCTAGCAGCAACCCCGCAGCCAGCATCCATGCCGCGACCGGCAGCCACAGTTGAATCGTGGCGAAGGTTGGGTCTTTGTTGAGTTCTGTCCAGACGATCATCATGCGGGCGAAGGTGGCGATGGCTAGCAGCGAAAACAGCGCGCCGGTGACGATGCCTTCGTTGCTGCTTTTACTGTCGCCGCTGTTGTTGTGGCCCAGCGCGAGCGCCACCGTGACGGCACTCATCATGACGCAACCCCACGCGCCTCCGGCGATGAATTGCGCGGCGCTGAGCACGGTCAGGTTGCTCGCGTGCAGCGCGATGAATGCGGCCTGCGCGCCGACCACGCTGCCTGCAGCCATGATGCAGAGCCCGCCGTAGCGTTGGGTGAGAAACGTTGTCGGCAACATGAGCAGGCTGAAGCCGATCCAGAAAACGGGCATCAGTTGCTCAAGCTCCGGTGGCTTGGCGAATTTGAGAAACAACGGCGCAGCGTTCAACGAAAAGTGAATCTGAAAGCCAAGGCCGAGCAGCACGATGGCGATCAGAAACAGGGCGAGCGGCGAGCGATTGTCCACGTTGCCTGATGTTGATGGCGGCGGCGTGGCCTCAGTTTGTGCAGGCGCATTTGCGAGGTTTCGTTCGGCCCATCCAAGGCCGAGCGTCACCATCAACAACGAAATGCTCGCCAGCGCAAACGGCAGACGCGGATCGGTCTCGCGCAAGGCAACCGTCAGGAAAGGTCCCAACGCGCCCGCGACACCGATACCAAACATTGAGAGTGACGCGAGCCATGGCACCGAATTGCGCGACGCGTACTTGCCGAGCAGCGCCAGCGGCGGCGCGCGCAACACCGATGAGCTGGCCGACCACAAAATCGTGAGCCCCAAGAACAGCGCTTCGCTGCCTGTCGGCGCTACAAATGGCAGCAACAGGAACGCTGCGCAGGACACGCCGGTGGTCACGGCAACGATGCGCGACAGGCGGCCGACCACCAACGCCCAACGATCCGCCAGACGGCCCATCAGCCAATCCATGAACGCGAAGATCACCTGATCGAGCATCAGGATCACGATCACCGCCTGCGGGCGAATGCCGACCTGCGCGGCAAGCTTCGGCAGGAAGATCACGTACACCGTCCAGGTCAGCGTGAAGAAGAGCTGCAGGAAAGCGAGGTAGAGCCCGATGCGGGTCTGGTGTGGCGCGTCAGGCTTTGCGGGCTCCATGAGGGTCGGCTATTCGTTGATAGGAATCAACAATAAAGCTTATCAGGGGCGGAGGCGGGCTACGGAAAACGCAGCCGGGCAGCGCTTCAGAGCAGCTCAGCGACCGTATCAGGAGAAATTGTCGAATGCCCAGCGTGACAAGCGCAGGCTTCGCCGTGCGCAGCAGAAACAAGCTCATGCAGGATGCCGCAATCCTGCGTCGGATGCGGTGAACTGCACTGACGACGCAACGCAGTTAGTTGCTTCTCAAGGGCTCGCATGCTCTTAAGCCGTGCCTTCACCCGACTGATCTGCGCGTCCACCAACACGTTGATGTCGGCACAGTCAGATGCCGGTTGATCTACAAAATTCAGCAATCGTGTGACGTCCGCCAGCGGCATGTCAAGCGCGCGGCAGTGGCGGACAAACGCCAGTCGTTCAAGATGCGTCTTGCCATAGGTTCGATAGCCATTGGCCTCGCGGGCGGGCGGTGGCAGCAAAAGCAACTTCTCGTAATAGCGAACCGTTTCGACGTCAACGCCGGTGCGCTCCGCAAGTTCGCCTATGCGCATTGCTGCCTTTTAGTTGTGATTTGGATAGAGTGAATTTTACGCTTGACTCTGTAGCGACTACAGGGTTTCTAATATGATCATTGCGGTACTGATTCAACACCCTCATGCCTTCTACACACGATCACAAAGCTCACTCCCCCAGCGCTGGCCCGACGCGCAGTGACGCGCCGCCGATCGCAGAGGCAGTCATCGTCGCATCCCCTCAAGCCACGGTATGGCGCATCGCCACCATGGATTGCTCCGCCGAAGAAAGCGAGATTCGCCGTGCGCTGGAGCCAATTGCGGGTATTCGTTCGCTGAGCTTCCAGCTCGGTGCACGTACCCTCGCGATCAATTCGGACGAAGCTGCGCTGCAACCGGCACTGGAGGCCATTCGACGCGCCGGGTTCTCGCCGCAACCTGTTGTTGGCACGAACGAACAAGGCGCAGTCGACGGGAACGCCGACGAGCACGGACACGCGGGTGATGACCAAGGCGGTGAGGCAAACAGCGGATGGTCTGGCGTTACGCGGTACGTCGCGGCCCTCGCCCTCGCCGTTGCCGCTGAACTGCTCTCGTTCTTCGCGCCCGATGCAATGCCCTGGAAGTTCGCAGGGATGGCGCTCGCCATCGTTGCCATCGGGCTCGCCGGATTGTCCACGTACACCAAAGGATTGGCGGCGCTGCGGCACGGGCGCTTAAACATCAACGCCCTAATGACGGTGGCCGTGACTGGTGCGTTTTTGATTGGCCAATGGCCGGAGGCGGCGATGGTGATGGCGCTGTACGCCATTGCCGAATTGATCGAAGCGCGTGCCGTTGATCGTGCGCGTAACGCGATCAAAAGCCTAATGGCGCTCGCCCCGGAAGCATCAGACGTGCAACAGCCGGATGGCAGTTATGCGCGCATGTTGTCGAGCGCGGTGCCACTCGCGGCGGTGGTGCGGGTGAAGCCGGGTGAGCGGATTCCGTTGGACGGCGCCATCGTCAGCGGCAGCAGCGCCATCAATCAGGCCCCGGTGACGGGCGAAAGTATCCCGGTCGACAAGCAACCGGGCGACGCTGTATTTGCGGGCACCATCAACGAAACAGCAACGCTTGAAATCAAAATCACAGCGGTAGCGAGCAACAGCACGCTGGCCCGCATCATCCACGCGGTCGAGCAGGCGCAGGGCACGCGCGCACCGACACAACGTTTTGTAGACCGTTTCGCGTCCATCTACACCCCGGCGGTGTTTGCGCTGGCGCTGGCGGTCGCATTGATCGCGCCGTTCGCGCTCGGCTGGACGTGGGCATTTGCCGCCTACAAAGCGCTGGTGCTGCTGGTGATCGCTTGCCCCTGCGCGCTGGTGATCTCGACACCGGTCACGGTGGTGAGCGGACTTGCTGCCGCCGCACGACGCGGCATCTTGATCAAGGGCGGCACGTACCTGGAGGAAGCGCGCAACATCAAAGCCATCGCGCTCGACAAGACGGGAACCATCACTGAGGGCAAACCAAAACTCGTGGCGTTTGAGTTGCTCGATAACGCGCAGTCGCGTGAAGCCGCATCGACGCTCGCGCAAAGTCTGGCAGCGCAATCAGATCATCCCGTGTCCAAGGCCATTGCTGCGGGGCTCGCCGAGTCAGCAACCGCAGCCTCGCACACCGTGTCGTCGTTCACCGCCATCGCGGGCCGAGGTGTGCAAGGCGACATTGATGGACAAAAATACGTGCTCGGGAATCATCGGCTGATCGAGGAACGTGGCCTGTGCAGCCCGGCCATCGAAGCAAAACTTGCCGAGCATGAGAATCAGGGCCGCACCGTGACCTTGCTTGCCACCGACCGCAACGTCATCGCGCTTTTCGCGGTGGCCGACACGATCAAACCATCCTCGCAACAAGCGGTGGCCGAGCTGATAGCGCTTGGCGTCACGCCGGTCATGCTGACTGGCGACAACGTGGCGACGGCGCGCACTGTGGCCAAACTCGCGGGCATCAGCGACGCGCGAGGCAACTTGTTGCCGGAAGACAAACTCAAAGCCATCGAGGACATGCAAGCGCGATACGGCCCAACGGCGATGAGTGGCGACGGCATCAATGACGCGCCTGCGCTGGCCATAGCGGATATCGGCTTCGCCATGGGCGGCGCGGGCACCGACACCGCGATGGAAGCTGCGGACATTGCCGTGATGAATGACGACCTGCGCCGCATCCCGGAAACCATTCGCCTGTCAAAACGAACGCACAACATCCTCTGGCAAAACATCACGCTGGCGCTCGGTATCAAAGTGGTGTTTATGGGCCTCGCGCTGTTCGGCGATGCGACGATGTGGATGGCCGTGTTCGCCGACATGGGCGCAAGTTTGTTGGTTGTATTTAATGGGTTACGGTTGTTGCGGACGTCGGAACTTTCGCAGAAATCGGTACACTAAGGCTTCATGCGTCGGTTCATCATTCTTTTGTTACTTTGCGTTTTGCCGCTTCAGTTTGCGCTGGCAGCCAGCGTGGATGCGCGCTTGCACGCGGGTAGCGACCATCATCATGAGGCGGCATCGCATTCGGATGACGTGGCGGCTGACACCGCTAACGCCGATGAATCGTCGTCACGCTCGCATGGTGAATGCGGCGCTTGCCACTGCTGCCATTCTGTAGCGATGCTCGGAACGCGCGCTGATCTCAAGCGCCCGACGGGTGTTGCCTCCATTGACTCTAACGGTCGCGATGCGCAGCATCGCAACGCCGCAACCGAGCGTCCAGACCGCCCCAACTGGTCAACCCTCGTCTAGCCGACGAGGGCACAGTTAATCAACTCGCCTGACGCTGTCGCGTCAGCAGCATTCCTCGTCGGTTCCCGCCTGATCTTTTTTGATTCTGGAGAACCGAACATGTCCTTGTTTTCTCGCGCACCGCTGCGTGCCCGATCTCTGCTGGCGTTGGCGATTTGTGTCAGCCTAAGCACTCTGCCCGTCGCCGCGCAAAACGCTGCGACTGCGCAGTCTCCCGTTACCGCGTCCTCTACGTCACTCACGGTTGCCGACGCCTTTCAGTTCGCGCTTGCTCAACAACCGTGGACTCTCGCTGCGAGCGCGCGGCAACGCGAACAGCAATCGCGTGAAGCGCTCGCTGATTCTTGGTTAGCAGATAGTCCGACCATCGCTTCCGGCCTTAAAACCGGCAACCGCGATGGTCTGCGCGAACTTGAAATCGAGATCAGCGCGCCTATTGCCACCGCTTCACGCCGATCGCTTCAGGTCGCCAGCGCTCGCGGTGAATCAGCCCTCTACACGGCCAACCTCGCGCAACTTGCGCTCAAGCTCGCGGGCGATGTTCGCGATGCCTACTGGGCCGTGCAATTGGCGGCGGGCGAGTTGACGTTGGCGGATGATGAAGTCAAACGCGCGGAACAGGTTGCGACTGATTCGGCGCGGCGCACCGCTGCGGGCGACTCCGCGCGCGTAGACACGCTGCAAGCCGAGCTAACCGTGCAGACGCTGCGATCAACGCGCGTCGAAGCGGAGCAGCGATTGAACGCCGCGCGGCAGATGTTGCGCGGATTAATCGGCGACGCTGCAAATCGTGGGCTTGCGGATACGGTTGAAATGCGGGGTAGCGCTGCGCCCCGCGCGCTGAACGATCACCCGTCGCTGCGGCTTGCCGGTCAATCGGAGCAACTGGCGCGAGCGAAATTGAACGAAGCGGCAACGCTGACCAACGGCGCACCGACCGTGTCATTCGCGCTCACCAATGAGCGCAGCAACGGCAACGCTAATGCATCCACCGCGCGCATTGGCGTCTCCTTTCCGTTCGGCGGTACGCAACGCGCAGCCCCACGTATCGCACTAGCGGGCGCGGAATTGGCAGAAGCGCAAGCGAGCGTTCCGCTGTTGCGCAGACAACTTGAAGCGGAAGCATCCACCGCGCAGGCGGCTGTGGCCATGGCCGAACAGCGCATCGAGGTACTGACCGAGCGGGGACGTTTGGCCAATGAAGTCGCGACGCTTTACGCCAAAGCGTATCGGCTGGGCGAGCTGGACCTGCCTACCCGCCTGCGCGCGGAAGGCGAACGGGCAAACGCCAATCTCGCGTTAAACCGTGCCCGCATCGAACTCAAACACGCGATCTCTCGCGTCAATCAATCTCTGGGGCTGTTGCCATGATTTTTTCAGTTGTTATCAAAGCCTTTGCGGTCGCCGCAAGTGCCCTATTTGTCACGCTCGCTATGGCCGGTGACGGCCACGACCATGGCGAGGCCAAACCCACCGCTGCTGGCCCGGCGTTGCCGCGCTTCACCGCGCAATCGGATTTATTCGAGGCGGTCGGCATTCTTGGTAAAGAGGAATTCGTGGTCTACATTGATCGCGCCGCCAGTAACGAACCCGTCGTCAACGCAACAGTGGAACTGGCGAGTACCGGCATCAAGCTGGTAGGCACGTTCGAGGCGAAGCTTGGCGAATATCACTTTGATGCGAAGCCGTTTGCCAAAACCGGTGAATATCCCATCACGCTGACCATCAAAGCCGGTGCCGATAGCGATCTGCTCGCCGGTGATCTTGATGTTCATGACGCCGGAACAGCGGCATCCCCTGCGACGGCTGACGCGCATGCGCACGGCTGGCAACGCGCAGCCCAATGGGGCGGCGGCGGACTCGTAGTAGCGCTACTTTTGTTTTTTGGCGTTCGCCGACTCGTCACCAATCGCCGCAATGGCCGCAATCGTCTGGGAGTCGCAGCATGAACTTGCGCAACCTACTCACGATTGCATTGCTACCGGCCTCATTGATGATGTCCTCGCCATTGATGGCGGGTGAAGGTCATGATCACGGCGACGGCGGCCCAGCGACCAACGCCAACGGCCCGCAGCGGCAACCCGACGGTAGCGTGTTTTTGCCGAAGCCTGCGCAACGACAACTGAGTGTGCGCACGATGCTGGCAACAACTGCTGATTTGCCACGCACGGTCGAACTCGCGGGCAAAGGCATGATGGACCCGAATGCTGGCGGCAAAGTGCAACCGACCATTGCGGGACGCATTGAGCCCGGCCCACGGGGCCTGCCAAGCCCCGGCCAAGCGGTGCGCAAAGGCGAGGTGTTGGCCTATGTCATTCCATCTTCCGGCCAAATCGAACGATCCAATCAGACCGCGCTCATCGCAGAATTGCGTGGCAATAAAGCGCTCGCCGAGAAGCGACTGGCGCGACAAAAAGAACTGGCCGACACCATTCCGCGCAAGGAAATCGAGGCGACAGAAAACGAGATTGCCAGCCTCACTGCGCGCGCTAATGCACTCGGTGGAGGACTCAGCAATCGCGACACACTGGTGGCGCCGATCAGCGGTGTCATCGCTTCGGCCAACGTGGTAAGCGGGCAAGTGGTCGATGCGCGCGAACTGCTGTTCGAGGTGATTGACCCGACCCGTTTGCGCATTGAAGCGCTCGCGTTCGACCCTGCAATGGCTGCTGACATCGGCGCGGCAACGGTGGCCATCGGTGACAAGCGCACGGCGCTGACGTTCGTAGGTGCAACGCGAACATTGCGCGAACAGGCGCTTCCGTTGTTGTTCAAAGCCAATGATGCGTCACTGTCAACGCTTGCCATCGGGCAACCCGTGCGCGTGTTTGTGCAAAGCAAAACCAAAGTGAACGCCATTGCCGTGCCGGCCTCATCGCTGATGAAAAGTCCGTCGAACCAGTCCATCGTCTGGGTCAAAACCGCGCCCGAGAAGTTCGAGCCGCGCGTGGTCATGACCGAGGCGCTGGACGGTGTGTCGGTGGCGGTAACCGCAGGATTGAAGGCGGGGGATCGCGTGGCAACGCGTGGCTCAACGCTGATCAACCAAGTGCGTTAAGTGAGCCAACACCATGTTTAACTGGCTCCTAAAAAGCAGCCTGAGCAACCGTTTGCTGGTGATGATCAGCAGCGTGGTGCTCATGGTGTACGGCGCATTCACCCTGTCAAAGATGCCGGTGGATGTGTTCCCTGATTTGAATAAACCGACGGTGACCATCATCACCGAGGCGGGCGGCATGGCCGCTGAAGAAGTGGAGCAGCTCATCACGTTTCCGCTGGAAACCACGATGAACGGCCTGCCGGGTGTCGAGACGGTGCGCTCAACGTCCAGCGCTGGACTGTCGTTCATTTACGTCACCTTCAACTGGAGCACAGAGATTTTTCGCGCGCGGCAGATGGTGTCGGAGCGGCTGTCGTCGATGGAAGAAGGCCTGCCCACAGGAGTGATAGCACGCATGGGGCCGATCAGCTCAATCATGGGCGAAATCATGCAGATCGCAATCCCGATTGACGTGGCGAAGATTTCGCCGATGGCGGTGCGCGAGTATGCGGACTGGGTGCTGCGGCCCCGGCTGATGGCGATTCCCGGCGTGGCGCAGGTAATCCCGATTGGCGGTGAAGTGCGGCAATATCAGGTGCAGCCGAACACGCTGCGCATGGCGCAGCTGGGAATCACGCGTGAGCAGATGGAGGCAGGGCTCAAGGGCTATTCGTCAAATACTTCGGGCGGTTTTCTTGAAATCAATGGCCGTGAATATCTGATTCGTAATCTTGGGCGCACCTCAAAGCTCGACGATTTGCGCAATCTCGCGTTGGCCGCGAAGGAAGGGCAGCCCATTCTGCTGCGTCAAATCGCCGACGTGACGTTCGCGCCCGCGATGAAGCGCGGCGACGCCGGTTACGAAGGCAAACCGGCGGTGATTCTTGGCATTCAAAAGCAACCGACCGCCGACACCGTTAGCTTGACGCGCAATATCGAAACTGCGTTGGCAGAAATGAAGAAGACGTTACCGACTGGGTTGAGTGAACCGAAGGTCACCTTCCGTCAGGCGAGCTTTATCGAAAGCTCGATCAACAACCTGAACGGCAAGCTGATTGCGGCCTCCGGCTTCGTCGCGGTGATTCTGTTTGTGTTCCTCGGCACCGTGCGAACGACCTTGATTGCGCTCACCGCGATTCCAGTCTCGATCTGTGTCACCGCGTTGGTGTTCAAGTATTTCGGGCTTTCGATCAATACGATGACGCTGGGCGGATTAGCCATTGCAATCGGCGGATTGGTGGACGACGCGGTGGTTGACGTTGAAAATATTTTGCGACGACTCAAAGAAAATCGCACCAAGCCCATGCACGAACGGTTGGCGATTGTGCCGCTGGTCGTACGGGCCTCGATTGAAGTGCGCTCGGCAATCCTCTACGCCACGATCATCATCGTGCTCGTGTTCGTGCCGCTGTTTGCGCTGCCGGGCATCGAAGGGCGTCTGTTTGTGCCACTCGGCGTTGCGTTCATCGTAGCGACCTTGGCCTCGCTCGCGGTATCGGTTACGGTAACGCCTGTACTTTCGTACTACCTGCTACCGCGCATGAAGTCGCTGGATCACGGTGACACGAAATTTCTCGCGTGGCTGAAGCGTGGTTACACGAGCTCGCTCTCGACCGTGCTTGCGCGACCGCGCACCGCCATGGCGACGGCTGGGGCCGCAGTGGCGCTTGCCGCCGCAGCGATGCCTTTTTTCGCCACAACCTTTCTGCCGCCATTCAGCGAGGGTACGCTGCTGATTGGTATGCGTCTCAATCCGGGTGTGACGCTGGCCGAAACCTCCGCACTCGCCAAGCAGGCGGAAGTGCTCATCAAACAGGTGCCGGAGGTGACGCATGTCGGCCGGCGTAGTGGTCGCGCCGAGCTGGATGAGCATGCCGAGGGCGTGCACGTGAGTGAGCTCGATGTGGGCCTGAAGCCTGCGGGCGAACTCACGCGAAGCATGGACGCGGTCAAAGCAGACATCCGATCAAAGCTGGTGAACTTTCCGGCAGCCATAGAGATTGGGCAACCGATCTCGCACCGTATCGATCACATGCTGTCCGGTGTGCGTTCGCAGATTGCGATCAAGCTGTTTGGCGACGATCTCGATGTGCTGCGCGGTCAGGCGGATGTGTTGCGCGCGAAGCTCTCAGTCATTCCCGGACTCGCTGACCTCGCGATTGAAAAGCAGGTGCTGGCACCACAGATCAAGGTGCGGGTTGATTACGCTGCGGCGGCGCAATATGGCGTGCCGACGCCGCAAGTGCTGGCCACGCTCCAAAGCTTGGTCGAAGGCGAAAAAATCGCGCAGATTGTTGAGGGCGGTCGACGCTTTGCGCTGGTCGTTAAACTGCCCGAGTCAGCACGCACCATGGAGGGCCTCGGTCAAATCCTGATTGAGACGCCGACCGGGCGCATTCCGCTGTCAAAAATTGCGTCCATTGACGACAGCGACGGCCCCAACCAAATCAGCCGTGACGATGGCAAACGGCGCATCGTGCTCTCCGCCAACGCGCAGGGCCGAGCGCTGTCGGAGGTAATTGCTGACATCCGCAAAGTGGTTAACGAAACCACGTTGCCCGAGGGCTATTTCGTAACGCTCGGTGGACAATTTCAGGCGCAGGAAGAAGCGTCGCGTCTGGTCGGTCTGTTGTCCATCGTTTCGTTGATCCTGATGTTCGTCGTGCTCTACAGTCGTTACAAAAGCTCGACGCTGGCGCTGCTCATCATGGCCAACATTCCGCTGGCTTTGGTGGGCGCTGTTTTGGGGCTGTGGCTGTCCGGGCAGCCGTTGTCGATTGCAGCGCTGATCGGTTTCATCACGCTGGCGGGCATCTCCGTGCGTAACGGCTTTCTGAAAGTCAGCCACTACATCAACCTGATGCGATTTGAGAACGAGACGTTCGATCACAAGATGATTCTGCGCGGCTCCCTGGAGCGCCTTGCTCCGGTTTTGATGACGGCGCTTGTCACCGCGTTTGCACTTGCGCCGTTACTGTTTGAAGCGGAGCAGCCGGGCACCGAGATTTTGCATCCGGTGGCGGTGGTCATTTTCTCTGGTCTCATCAGTTCGACGCTACTCGATACGTTTTTGACACCAGCCATGTTTTGGCTGTTTGGCCGCAAACCAGTTGAATGCTTGCTGTCCGACAGCGATTCCGAAGCACTCTAGTTTTTCTACTCACCCTCAAAGCAAACACCATGAAGAAAATTTCTGCACTCATCGCACTGACAACGTTTTCGGTTGGCATCGCAACAGCACCTGTAACGTGGGCCGCAGGCACCCATGATCACAGCCCGAAATTCGGCGGCATCGTTGCGCAGGGAAAAGCGTTCGACGCCGAACTTGTGGCCACGCCCGATTGAATTGCGGTTCACGTCAGCGACCACGGAAAGCCGATGGCCACCAAGGGCGCAAAAGGCAAAATCACGATGCTGACTGGCGCAGACAAGACCGAGGTTGATCTGATACCGGCTGGCGACAGCCGCATGGAAGCCAAAGGCAAATTCAACGTCAGCGCGGGCACCAAAGCAGTAGTCGAGATTACGCCTGAAGGCAAAAAACCGAGCACGCTACGCTTCGCGATCAAGTAGACGTGTGCGACCAAGTCAAGTAGCAACGTCGAGTCCGCGTGACCCGCGCGTTGTTCGCATCACGAGCCACTGTGTGCGGTAGGGCTGAATCCCTCAGGTGAGAAAACTTAACCTGTAAACAGCGCCGCGTACAGTCGCGCGAGGCAAGCGCGACCAAGGGTCACGCTTAGGGCCGAGGCAACTCGAAGGGATTGCGCCCCATTTGATCTACCGGCGCGTGGTGCCACCCGAACGTGGACGTGCGCTTGGCGAGCCTGTGGGCGAGAACGTGCGTGGCGGGCTGCTCGGCGTGCGTTGCTGGCTGCCGGCGCTGCCACCGCTGCCGTGATCGACTCCGCCTGCGCCGCTGCCGCTGCCCGCGCCGCCAGTGTTGGTACGGCCTTGTCCGCCGCTTGCGCCTCTGCCGTAACCACCACCGCCGCCGCCACCACGTGGCGCGCCTTGCGGTTTGCTGGCCGAGCGGCGTGGTGCGGGACGGCCGCCACGCGATTGCCATTCGGCGTCGCGTGCGTCGGCAGTGGTTGAGACCGGATCAGCGATCAGCGCTGGATTGAATCCTTCGATCTTGACGCGCGGAATCACTTGCTTGCTGAAGCGCTCGATGTCTTTCAACAGCGGCAATTCTTCCTGCATCACCAGCGACATAGCTTCGCCCGTAGATCCAGCTCGACCGGTGCGACCGATGCGATGCACGTAGTCTTCCGGCACGTTCGGCAGTTCGTAATTTACGACCTGCGGCAGTTGATCGATATCGATGCCACGTGCGGCGATGTCGGTGGCGACCAGCACTTGCAGCGAACCTGCCTTGAACTCAGCGAGCGCCTTGGTACGTGCGCCCTGGCTCTTGTTGCCGTGAATCGCCATCGAGGTGATGCCCGATTTTTCGAGCTGCTCGGCGAGGCGATTGGCGCCATGTTTGGTGCGCGTGAACACGAGCGTTTGCAGCCAGTTCCGGCTCTTGACGAGATGGATCAACATCTTCGCTTTGTGCGCCTTTTCGACAAGCACCACCGATTGCTCAACCACTTCAATCGTGGTGTTGCGGCGCGCGACTTCGATGGCTTGCGGATTGTTCAACAGGCGATCTGCAAGGGCCTTGATGTCGTCGCTGAAGGTCGCGCTGAACAGCAGGTTCTGGCGCTTTGCCGGCAGCGCAGCAAGTACCTTCTTGATGTCGTGAATGAACCCCATGTCCAGCATGCGATCCGCTTCATCGAGCACGAGGATTTCGATCTGCGAGAAATCGATGGCGCGCTGGCCGTAAATGTCGAGCAAGCGGCCGGGCGTTGCGACAATGATGTCGACGCCTTGACGAAGCGCAGAAACTTGCGGGTTGATACCAACGCCACCGAAGATGCAGGTGGACGTGAGCGGTAAAAATTTACCGTAAATGCGAACGCTTTCTTCAACCTGAGCCGCGAGTTCGCGCGTAGGGGCGAGGATCAGCGCGCGAGGCAAACGCTTGCCACGTTGACCGTTGACAGCGGGGCGCTCAGCCTTGGCCGAGAGCATCAAACGTTGCAACAGCGGCAACACGAAGCCGGCTGTCTTGCCAGTACCGGTTTGCGCGCCGCCGAGCAGATCGCCGCCTTGCAGCACGGCGGGGATGGCCTGCTTTTGAATGGGTGTGGGGGTGCTGTAGCCGTGGGCTAGGACAGCGCGGACTAACTCGTCACGCAGGCCGAGAGCGGCGAAGCCATTGTCGGTAGTGGCTGGAATATGGGATTCGGTGGTTGCTACGGGTTGAGCGGATTGTTGTGGCGGAATGGACTGATGCGTTTGCGCTGTGCCCTCACCCCTGCCTTCTCCCCCTGGAAGCGGAGGTAGAACAGCAGCGTCACGTGGCGCACTGTGACCGCTGCGCGGCGCAGCTTGAGGGTTACGGGGTGCGCTGTTGCCAACGACCCAGTTCTGCGCCTGCTTTGGCGGAGCGTTGAACAGTGTCGCGCTTTGACCCTGGGGACGGTTGCCGCCTTGTGCGGGTTTGGCCATGGGCGAACGAGGATGACGGGGCGAGTTGCCACCGTTAGAGTTTTGAGTCATTAATTTTCAATCAAGAGCGAGGCACAAAAATGAGTACCTCTGAAGCGGATGAGCGCGCCAATAAAAAAAGGCGGCTCCAATCGCGCACATCAAAGGCCGTGCGCTGGCCTGAAACCCAATCGCAGTTGCAGGAACTTGCAATGTGTCGCCACGATTTTCAAAGTAGCGAGCGAGAGGGGAAGAAAGAGTTGGTGCCGTTTGTCGGGATTGAACTGACGACCTATCGCTTACAAGGCGATTGCTCTACCACTGAGCTAAAACGGCATACTGAAATTTTACTTGATGACCTTCAAGTGACTGACTTTGCTTTTTTCTTTGGGCACGGTCGACGGTCTTTCCGGGACGAGCTTGAGCGGTTCATCCGGGACCTTTGCGAGCTCAACGGGTTGCCCATTGTCTGATTCGGCGGCGTCGAGAGTGGGTTGAAAACCCATGCCGTACCCGGTTTCCTTGGCGAAGATACCGATGACCGCCGCGAAGGGCACGGCGACCTCCTGTGACATGCCGTTGAAGCGTGCGTTAAAAAGCACCCAATCATTGTCCATCGTGAGCTTATGCGTAGCCAATGGCCCCACGTTCAACACAATCTCTCCGTTCTTGACGAACTCAGTCGGCACCCGCGTTTTTTGATCAACGCGCACCGCGAGGTACGGCGTGTAGCCCTGCTCCACGCACCATTCGTAAAGTGCGCGGACTAGAAAAGGCTTGGCGGACTGTTCGCTCATGGCAGCGCTTGACTAGCGGCGCATCCCGCGTTCAGCAGGCGTCAACGCGTCGATAAAACCTTGACGGCTGAACAAGCGCTCGGCGTATTTCAGCACGGGTGCCGAGGCTTTCGGCAGTTCGATTTCGTAATGCGACAGGCGCCACAGCAGTGGGGCCAGCGTTACATCGAGCATCGAATAGTCTTCTCCGAGCATGTGTTTTTGCTTATTGAAAACAACGGAAATTTCGGTGAGACGGTCACGCACGGCTGCGCGCGCTTTGTCGGCCGTCTTCGGATTTTTTTTCTCAAGCTCTTCTACGTGGACGAAGATTTCGCGATTGAAGCGATGCAAAAAAAGACGTGCGCGACCACGGGTGGCCGGATCAGCAGGCATCAGTTGTGGGTGCGGAAAACGTTCATCAATGTATTCGTTGATGATGTTGGCCTCATGCAGAATGAGGTCGCGTTCAACCAGGACAGGCACCGTGTTGTACGGGTTCATGACAGCAAGGTCTTCCGGCTTGTGATCGAGATCTACGTCGATAATCTGAAAGTCCATGCCCTTCTCATGCAGAACGATGCGGCACTGGTGGCTGAACGGGTCGGTGGTGCCGGAATACAAGGTCATCATAGGGCGTGGTTTCCTTCGCTTTCGCGATGCATTTCTCGCCTCAGAGGGCGAAATGATGTGTTCTACAAAAAGACATAAGGCAGACCACGTGGTCTGCCTTCATACGGTGCTGCGAGCCCCAAGGCTCGCGTCGCTTGGATATAACGGTAGGGCGTTTAGTGGACGTCTTTCCAGAACTCTTTCTTCAGCCAGATCGCTGCACCCAGGAAGAAGGCCAGCAAGAACATCATAATGATGCCGATTTGAATGCGCTTTGCCTTATTGGGCTCAGCGACGTATTCCATGAAATTCACAAGATCGGCAATCGCTATGTCGAACTGCACGGGCGTCATGCTGCCTGGTGTGGTGTTGACAAGTGTGCGCACGATGTACTTATTCTCGATCTTGCCATCTTTCTTATCGACATGATGCTCGAATGCAGACATGGTTTGCGAGGCGATAAATGCGGCCTTGGCCTTGCCTTCCGCATCGTGATCGGTTTTCAGTTCTTTACCGTCGGCGACATATACCGTCTCAACCAGCTTGTTGGTGCCAGACAGTTCGTTGAGCACATGCGGCATGCCAATGTTGGGTGACACCAGATTGTTCCATCCGGTCTCGCGCGAGTCGTCCTGATAGAAACCACGCAAATATGCGGCAAGCACTGCAGCGGGCGCCTCGCTACTGCCCGAAACCGCGGCGGCGGTGTAGCTGCGCGCCATTACCGAGAGGTCAGGCGGTGCGGCACCAAACCATTCTTTTGCGTCCTTCGGATTAAGCGCTGACTTCATGGTGTCGCCCAGCTTGTCGCTAGCGAACATGAGGTTTTGCTTGATCTGATCTTCCGTTAACTGCAAATCGAGCAGGCGGTTGTAGCGCATGTATTGTGCGCCATGACAATTCAGGCAATGGTTGACGAACAGACGCGCGCCGCGCTGAAGCGAAGCGATGTCGGTGCGATCAGCGGTAACGCCCACGAATTTGACTTCAGGTCCTCCCGAGGCCGACGCGATGGCGGGCAGCATCAGAAAGGCGAGTGCAGAAAGTAGCGCTTTAAATTTCGTTGTCATGATTTTGTCTTCGCCCACGCCTAGTGCATCGTGACCCGAGCCGGTTCCGGCTTGGTCTTGTCGGCCTTGGTGTACCAAGGCATCAGGAAGAAGAAGGCGAAGTAGCCAACGGTCATCACGCGCGCAACCCAGGTGGCGCGCTCTTTGGTGTCGAGGATCGAGCTCCAGTCGCCAAATTGACCCCAGACGTCCGTTGCTTTCACGCCGAGATAACCGAGCACAATGAAGCACACGATAAACATCGCGAAGAAGCCTTTGTACAGATTGCCGCGATAACGAATCGACTTCACGGCACCACGATCAAGCCACGGCAGTGCGAAGAAAATCAGCGTTGCGCCGCCCATTCCGATAACGCCGGGGAATTGCGACCCAAAGAGCGGCGGGATGGCGCGCAGAATCGAGTAATACTGCGTGAA
>JANXNO010000137.1 GCA_025354075.1 Burkholderiales bacterium
TCCCCATGCACTGCCTGCAACTGCTTGGGCATATGCGAGCGCGACAGCGGCCAGAGGCGTGTGCCGCTACCGCCACACAGGATGACAGGTTTGATCATGGGTATATTCGGACGAGGGAGGTATTGGGACAAGGGGGAGCGCGCATCGTGCATGCACCCGTTGTCAGAAGTTTACGCAATCATCCGTGCCTCATAAAAACGCTCACCGCCGCGCGATCGTCCTGATGATGTGCGCGCTCGCGCTGTTGATCTGCCTTGACGCCTGTGGCAAATATTTGGGCGGCAAGGGCGTGCCCATCGCAGCGACGACCTGGTCGCGCTATTTTGGACATCTGGTGGTGGTGCTGGTTTTATTTCTCCCACGCGATGGCTGGCAACTGTTCAGCGCGGTGCGCCCCAGTTTTCAGTGGGCGCGTGGCATATTCATGGTGACGGTGACGCTGCTCTATTTTGCCGCGCTAAAGTTCATGCCGCTGGCAGAAGCCACGGCGCTGTTTTTTTTGACGCCAATCCTCACCACGGGCCTGTCTGCCTGGTTTCTGCATGAACGACCAACGCGCTGGGCATTATTCGCAGTGGTGCTGGGTTTTATTGGGGTGCTGATTGTCGTGCGGCCCGGCGGCGATCTTCCGCTCATCGGCCTGTTGCTGGTCGTCGCGGCAGCAGGGTGCAATGCCTGTTATCAAACCCTGACGCGTGCCGCATCATCATCCGTCACCCGTCCGGAACGGACCAGCACTCAACTGCTCTTCGCCGGGATGGTCGGGGCGCTGGTGATGACCGTTGCCATGCCGTTCTGGTGGACGCCGGGCTGGATGGCAACGGTGATGCCGCTGACGTGGCTCGTATTTGCGGCCACCGGTGTCCTCGGTGCGCTGGGACATTTGCTGCTGATCCGCGCGTACAGCCTCGCCCCCGCGCCCGTGATCGCGCCGTGGACTTACATGCAGCTGCTGCTGTCACTGGCCATTGGCTGGCTGGTGTTTGATGGGGTGCCGGATTCAGTGACATTAGTCGGGATGGCGATCATTGGGTTGTCGCCACAATTAACGCGTTTAAATCGACCGCAGTTGCCGTTGTAGCAATGGTCGCGCGCTTACTTCAGCCCTGAGCGCAGCCATGGGTGCCACAAGACGGCGGGCAGCACCGAACCAGATGGCCCTTACAATCATTGCTTAACTTTAACAACGGTTCACGAGACCGGAAAAGAATATGGCAACTTTGCCTCTCACGTGGGAACTGAGGCGGGTGCTCGCCGTTGGCCTGATCGGCGTGGCGGGACTGGGCAGTTTAGGGGGATGCGGGGAAAGTTCATCGCTTAAGGCGGTGGGCACGGCGAACTCGACGACTTCACCCGTAGCGAGCCCCGACGGGAAAAAAACTTTGCGCTTGGCGTTTCCGGTTGCCGAATCGGGATTTGATCCACAGACCGTGCCCGACCTTTATTCGGCGATTGTGGTGGATAGCATTTTTGACACAGTGCTCACCTACGATTACCTCGCTGAGCCAGCAAAACTTGTTCCAAAAATTACGACCGAGATGCCCTCCGTAGAAGACGGTGGCAAGCTCTACACCATCAAACTGCAGAAAGGCATTTTTTTCGCGCCACACGAAGTTTTTGGCGGGAAAAAGCGCGAGTTGACGGCAACCGACATCGCCTACACCTTCAAGCGTCACTTTGACGACTCGATCAAGCCGGTTTGGCGGTTTCTCGTGAGCGACAAAATTGTGGGTCTGAACGAGTGGTACGCAGCAGGTAAAAAAGCTGGAAAATTGAATTGGGACGCACCTGTCGCGGGCCTGGAGATCGTTGATCCGTACACGCTGAAGATTCACCTGACCAAGCCGGATTTCAACTTTGGATATGTACTTGCGCACAACGGCAATGCCATCGTTGCCCGCGAAGTCGTCGAGAAGTATCCGAACGACGTGCAAAGTCATCCGGTCGGTTCGAGCGCGTATTACCTTAAGGAATGGGTGCGCGGTCAACGCATGGTGTTGGAGAAAAATCCCTACTGGCGCGGCGGCACATGGGACTTCAAGCCCTCGGGCAAAAATCCGTATGACGACGTAATCGTGAAGGCTATGCAGGGCAAGCCCGTAGCCGTCATTGACCGCGTTGAGATTTATCCCATCGAAGAAGAGCAGACGCGGTGGCTCGCATTCAAGAACGCGCAGCTTGACGTGCTGAACGAGAAGCTCCGCGCTCTCTCGGTGACCGATTCGCTCACCCAGCTCGCGAACCG
>JANXNO010000142.1 GCA_025354075.1 Burkholderiales bacterium
CAGCTCGGCGGTGATGGCGATCACGGCTTTGTCGATGCCGCGCTTCAGATCCATTGGGTACATGCCGGCGGCGACGTACTTGAAGCCTTCGCGAGCAATTGCCTGAGCCAGAACGGTAGCGGTCGTGGTGCCGTCACCGGCGTTGTCGCTGGTCTTGCTTGCCACTTCTGTCACGAGCTGTGCGCCCATGTTTTGCAGTTTGTCTTTGAGTTCGATTTCTTTCGCAACCGACACGCCGTCTTTGGTGACCGTTGGGGCACCGAACGAGCGCTCAAGCACCACGTTGCGGCCTTTCGGACCGAGCGTGACTTTGACTGCGTTGGCGAGAATGTTCACGCCTTCGAGCATGCGGGCGCGGGCTTCCCCGCCGAAAACTACTTCTTTAGCTGCCATGATTCTTTGCTCCTAAATTATTTGTTTACAACAGCCATGATGTCGTCTTCGCGCATCACCATCAGCTCGTCGCCGTCAACCTTGACGGTTTGGCCGGCGTATTTGCCGAACAGAACGCGGTCGCCGACTTTCAGGTCGGGCGGGTTCAGTTTGCCGCTGTCGTCACGCTTGCCGGGGCCGACGGCGAGCACTTCACCTTGATCAGGCTTCTCGGTCGCGGTGTCCGGGATCACGATGCCGGAGGCGGTCTTACGCTCTTCTTCAAGACGCTTAACGATCACGCGATCGTGCAGGGGGCGAAGTTTCATTGTCATGAACAGTTCTCCTTGAACTTTTTCTCTGGTTAAACCTTGGAGGTGCCGGTGGTCGCTTTGTCGCTTCCGGGCCGGGCCAGCCGCACATCCCGGCGTTTGAGCTGAGATCATTGGGCCGTAGCGAACGCTGACTGCAGAATTTCCGATTGTTAGCACTCGCCCCTGATGAGTGCTAATTATAGGTCTGGAGTAGGGGTTTTCAAGGCGTCGAACCGCAAATATTGAAGCAGCTTTTTGCGGAAATGGCGTCGCTACTGGGCGTAAGCCACATATCGACGAATAGTCGACTTTAGTCTATTTACCTATCTATGCCCACGTTGAATGGGACATTCACAAAAAAGTTGATGAATTACTGGCGACGCAGGTCTTGCCGTTTTGAGCCAAATATCCCTCTGCTGTGACTCGTGCATCGTGCTACAAACGCACCTCCCGAACCCAGCGAAACGAAACGCCCGTGCAGATGCCGTCATTCAAGATGTCCGACAAATCCCTGTTTGCGGTGTTGCTGCGCTCACCCTGGTGGATCAGTTTTGCGTTGGCGGTGGTGGTGGGAGCGGCCTGCTACAAGTTGTTCCCAGACCGCTTTGCCATTGTGGGAGCGTTGTCCGGTTTGCCGTTTGCCGTGATCGGCGGCATCGCGATGTGGAAGCAGCGCGGCATCCCGAACCCCGCGCGGGTCGATGCGACGTTGCAAAAGCTCTCCGCGTTGTCCGCCCGCGAGTTCGCCAGCGCACTGGAAGCAGCGTATGCCAGTGACGGTTATGTGGTCGCCAAAGTCACGGCGAGCGGTGCCGATTTGTCAGTGACCAAAGCAGGCCGCGCGGCGCTGGTCAACAGCAAGCGCTGGAAGGCGGCGACGCACGGCGTTGAGCCAGTGCGCGAGCTGAGCGCGGCGATGGAGGCGCTGGACGCGAGTCAGGGCGTCTACATCGCGGTGAACGCATTAAGCGACGCGGCGCGAATTTTTGCGTCGAAAAACAGCATCCGCGTCATGCAGGGCACCGAGTTGGCCCTGCTGATGAAAAACGCGACGACGCCGAGATAAATCAGCCAGCTAGCGACGGTGACCGTGACCGTGTCCGCCATGGCCACCGTAAAAGCGTCCGCCACCATAGTAGCCACCGACAAACCCAAGGCTCACCACCGGCCCCCAATACGATCCGTACGTGCCGTAATACGGCGAGCCGAAGTACGACAAGCCAGGGTAGGCATACGTCACCTGCACCGGTGCAGGATACGGTTGCGTGAAGCCCGCCTCCTGGCCGGTCATTGCCGGGTCTTCCACGATCACGTTTGAAGCGCTGGCCGGGCTGACTGCCGCTATCGGAGCAGGCACCGGTACGGGCGTACCTGCTACCTGCAAGCGCAGCGTCGGGCCGGGATTCTGTGGCATCTGCACCGAATACTGCTTGCCAGCGTACTCATAAATCACGTTGTACGCGACCGTACGATTCTCGTAAATCGTCTGTGTGCTGCACTGCGGCGCAACCCCCGGCGCGGCGTAAGTCGCGCATGCCGTTCGTGGAACACCGACCTGCTGCGTAACCGGTGTGGCCGAGATCACGCGCGCCATTTCGTCCGCTGCAAACGCGGTGGCGGAAGCGCCAAGCAGCACGCTTGCCAATAAAAGTCTGTTCATGCAAAAACTCCTTAACCAATATCAGCTTCGACCGTCGACGAATGCGCCGCGTTCCACGACAGTCTCGCAGCTTACGCCTTTATTTTGCCGCCGGCTACGGTTGCAAAACCACGCGCCCCACGACGCGCCCGTGCGTCAAATCATCCAGCGCCTGATTCACCGTGTTTAGCTGCCGAATATCCAGCGGAATCGACGGTAGCGTTTCGCGTTGCGCCAACGCCACGAGTTCTCGCAAATCGTTCAGTCCGCCGACGTACGAGCCAGTAATCGTGATCGATTTCAATGCGAACATGGGTAGCGGCATTTTGAATTCGCCGCCGAACAGGCCAACAATCACCACGTGGCCGGTGCGTCGAACCAGACTGACCGCGAGCGACGAGCTCTTCTCAGAGCCAACAAAATCAATCGCCGCCGCGATGTTGCCGCCGCAGGCTTTGTTGATCGTCTTGAACGCGTCGGCCATGCCAGGATCGAATGCGAGTGTTGCGCCATTGGCCAGCGCTGCCTCGCGTTTCGCGGCATCCGGATCAATCGCCACGATTTTGGCTTTCGACGTTGCCGACAACAACGCCACACCGGTCATTCCAACGCCGCCGCAACCGATCACTGCCACCCAATCCTCGGCGGTGGTTGTGGGCACTTTGCGGATCGCGCCGAGCGCAGTGATGCCAGCACACGCAAACGTGGCCGCACGCGCAGGTTCCAGCGTACCAATCGGCACCAGGTAGCGCGAATGCGGCACGCGCACCGTGTCGGCGTAACCACCAGGCAACTGGATCCCCAGATTGCGCGCCGCCTTCACGCACAAATGCTCGTCGCCAGTCTTGCACACTGCGCATTCGCCGCAGCCCAGCCACGGGTACACGACGACCTGCGCCCCCAGCGCCACGTCGGTTACATCCGGGCCGATTTCAACCACTTCACCGACGATCTCATGGCCCATTGTGACCGGCAGTTTCACGCCTGCACGTTCAAATGAGGAGAGTTTGCCGCCGCCCATATCGAAGCCTCCGGCGAGGATGTGAACATCGGAATGGCACATTCCGCAATGCGTCACGCGCACCGTCACCTCGTGGCCGGTGGCGGGCTGCAATACGTCCTCCCGCTGCTCCAACGCGCCACCCCACAAATTGAATGCCCAGCGGTGGGCGCAAAGGTATTTCATGCCGTACTCTTTTTCCTATTGCATAGATTTTGCTCCGGATTCTGACGTGCGGAATTCGAGTGAGCGCTCTTTTTTTTGTGACAGCGATTCAAAGCAGATTCTCGTCGTTTTGCAGGAGCGGCCTTGGCGGCAAAAAAGTTTTACGCATGCAAACGGGGGATCGCGGGCAAGGCCGCTCCTGCATTGCGTTGAAACTGGGGACTGCGGCCAACCGCGATGCGCGCTAAGATTCCATGATGAATTCCACCCCAAAACAGCACCTCACGATTCTCACTGGCGCGTCTCGCGGCATGGGCCTGGCCATGGCGCAGCAGTTGCTGCAACCGGGCGCAACACTCCTCTGTATTTCGCGCCATACGCAGCCGACGCTGACTGAACTAGTCGACACCATTGACGACGCCACCCTCGCGCAGTGGGCACTTGACCTGAATGACGGCGCTGCCGCCAGCGCGCAGCTCAAGCGCTGGCTCACGCTGTTTCTCGGCGACGAATTCGCCAGCGCCACGCTGATTAACAATGCGGCTATCGTGCCGAGCATCGCGCCGCTGCGTGACGTCAGCGCCGCCGAAATTGCGACTGTTCTGCGTGTCGGTTTGGAAGCGCCGATGCAGCTCACCGCGGCGTTCCTGAACACGACGTCACATTGGAGTGGCGCGCGAAAAGTGCTCAACATTTCTTCCGGCAACGGTCGCCGCGCAATGGCCTCACAAGCCAGCTACAGCGCAGCCAAGGCGGGCATGGATCACTACTCACGCGTGGTCGCGATTGAAGAAGCAGCCAAGCCCAACGGCGCAAAAATCTGCTCGCTGGCACCCGGCATCATCGACACCGTGCGGGCAAATCCCGAGTGGTATCAAGGGCGGACGCAGAGCGCCGCCGGCATCCCCTTGCCCGAGACGTCGCCCAGCGCCAGGCTCA